>JBDTAC010000017.1 GCA_039924845.1 Bacteroidia bacterium | reverse complement strand
TTACCATCGCTATGCTGATGACTACATTGTTGATGTATCATTTTCTAAAAGATGTGAAGAAATTGCCGCGTTGGTTAGTAATTATGATAGTGAGTGTTTTTGTAACGGTCGAATTTTCTTTTTTTGTGGCAAATGCCGTTAAATTATTGAAAAGATTATTTTTCTTGGTGTTTGAAATTGGACTTATTTTCACGATGTACATTTGGCACAGTGCTCGAAAAATCAACAATCGCTTTTTAAATTTTATTGATTTGAAAGATTACATTCCTTTGTTAGACGACTTAAGCAAGGACACTACCATTTCTAAATTTTCGACACATTTAATTTATTTGACCAAAGCGAATGACCCAACGCATGTGGAACAAAAAATTATTTATTCCATTTTCAGTCGCCAACCAAAGCGTGCCGATATTTATTGGTTTGTGCATTTGGAACGTACAGATGAGCCATATACGATGGAATACAGCGTAGAAGAATTAAAAAATGACAAAGTCATTCGCGTCGAATTTCGTTTGGGTTTCCGTGTGCAACCGCGCATCAATGTGATGTTCCGTAAAGCAGTGGAAGAAATGGTGGCAAATAAAGAATTGGATATTTTGAGCCGCTATCCATCCTTAAACAAACACCATTTAGCTGCTGATTTTAAATTTGTTTTATTGGAAAAATTTTTATCATACGACAATGAATTTTCCATACGAGATGGCTTTATTTTGAACAGTTATTTCGCCATTAAAAAACTGGCTCTTGCCGATGACGAAGCCTTTGGTTTAGATACCAGCGAAACACGCGTAGAAAAAATTCCGATGGTAGTAGCCCCTATTTCAACCATTCATTTGAAAAGAACTTTTTTCAAATACGAAGATGGAAAAACAATTCTTTCGCCTCCTTGCGATCCAGAAAAATAATTTTTTAATCAAAAAAAACGGTTAATAAAAGTGGTTTGAAAAAATAATTTTTCAAATGCTTATAATGAGAACGGGCAACGTTTTCACGTTGCCCGTTTCAAAACACAAACAAACACAATTTTATTTTGTTAGCAATTCGCGCACCAGCGTGGAAATAATTTTTCCGTCTGCTTTGCCCACCAATTGCTTGGTGGCAAGTCCCATTACTTTACCCAAATCCGCTACCGAAGTAGCTCCGGAAGCGGCAATAATCGCAACTAATTCTTTTCGAATATCCGCTTCACTCATTTGTTTCGGAAGGTAATTTTCGATCACTTCTGCTTGAAAAATTTCTACGTCTGCCAATTCTTTTCTGCCTTGCTCAATATATATTTCGGCAGTTTCTTTTCGTTGTTTCACCATCTTCTGAAGTGCTTTCGATTCGGTTGTTTCCGAAAGTCCTTCAGGAGATGTTTTCAATAACAAAATGGCAGATTTAATGGCGCGTAACGCTTCTAATTTCTTAGCGTCTTTCGCAAGCATTGCCGCTTTTATATCGGCATTTATTTTTTCTTCGAGTGCCATGGTTTTATTTTTTAAAAAATTATTTTTTGTTAATCCACATTGTCGTGAAGAAAAGAATTATTCGGTTTTATTTCCACTTTTTTATCTTCTGTTTCTGTCAAAGTGTATCTCGAAATAGGCGATTCAGAAGAGTGAGGCGTGCTATCCAAGGTTACATTTCTTCTTTTGTAAGCCGGTTCATGTTCCAATTCTGCAATGTCCTTTGCTGTTTTCACTTTAAAGCTCAAATCTTTTAATTGAATTACTCTTTCTCTCGCCTTACGCATTTGCTCGTCGTTGTCGATTTTTTTCTCTTCTTGTTTTTTCACTTCATCGCTCGGAGAAAAATGAGAAATCGTTTCTTGACTTACCACCGGCTCGCTTTGCGCGATTGGAGTTTCAGATAATTCTGTTTTTGTTTCTGGAACAGGATTTATCTTATTGGTAATTTCAAACGGAATAGCAGTTTGTTCTTCCGGTGATTTTTTTATCAAAAAAGGTTCTTGAGAAAAAATTTCTGAAGACGTTTCTTCTTCTTTTTTCGAAACTATTTCTGCTACTTTTTCGATTGGTTTTATTTCCTCTTCTAAATGTAGAATTATTTTTTCGGGTTGTTTTACCGATTCAATTCCCCTATCTTCTCCTTTGCCGTTAAAGCCAGTAGCGATAATGGTTACATTTACTTTTCCGCCAAGCGATTCATCAATTCCATATCCTTTGATAAGCTCCGCTGTTTGTCCAGCTGCATCTTGAATATAGTCTGTGATTTCTCCCAATTCATCCATCGTAATTTCATCTGCTCCGCAAGTAATATTCAACAACACATAACGTGCACCGCGAATATTATTATCATTTAAAAGTGGAGATGACAAAGCCATTTCAACCGCTTTTACCGCACGATTTTCACCTTCCGCAGTGGCAGATCCCATAATGGCAACGCCGCTATCTTTCATTACCGTTTTTACATCGGCAAAATCCACGTTTACGTGTAAGGTAACTGTGATAATTTCTGCAATACTTTTTGCAGCTGTGCTTAATACGTCATCTGCATGACCAAAAGCTTCGGTCAATTTTAAATTACCATATATTTCGCGCAATTTATCATTGCTGATAACAAGCAGCGTATCTACATTTTTTTTCAATTCTTCCAAGCCATCTTCTGCTTGAATTCTTCTTTTTTTACCTTCAAAAGAAAAAGGAATTGTAACAATAGCTACTGTTAACAAACCCATTTCTTTCGCAATTTTTGCGATTACTGGAGCTGCTCCAGTGCCTGTACCACCGCCCATTCCGGCAGTAATGAAAACCATTTTGGTATTCTGCGCTAAAATTTCTCTGATTTCTTCGATGTTTTCCATCGCAGCATTTTTCCCAACTTCCGGAAGAGAGCCTGCGCCTCTACCTTCTGTAAGGCTTGTGCCCAAAGAAATTTTAAGTGGCACCGGACTAATATCCAATGCTTGCTTGTCTGTATTACAGACAATAAAATCAACGCCTTTTATACCTTGATGGTACATGTGGTTTACAGCGTTACTTCCACCGCCGCCAACTCCAATCACTTTGATGATGGAGGAGTGTTCTTTTGGTAAATCGAATTGCATCATGTTGTTTGGTTTTAAATTATTATTGTGTTTTTGTTTGTGTGTTTTATTTTGAATGATTTTTATTTTAATTGATCCGCATCTTCGTCAAATAATTGTTTTCCTTTTGCCAATATTTTATCGAAGAAACTTCCTTTTGTTTTTTTAGAATGTGAGGTAATCGAATTTATTTTTTCTTTGGATTTTTCTTTCTTCTCAATCGTTTCCAAACCTTTCATCACCAAACCAACAGCTGTAGCAAACATTGGGCTCGTAACGTCTTCTGTTCCTTTAGCAAGATGTTCGTTTGGATAACCAACGCGTGTATCCATGCCCGTTGTAAACTCCACCAATTGCGTGATGTGTTTAAGTTGCGCACCGCCGCCAGTAATGACAATACCTGCAATTAATTTTTTTTCGTAACCCGAATTTTTTATTTCGTAATACACATTTTCAATAATCTCTTCCATTCGCGCTTGAATAATGCTCGATAAATTTTTTACAGAAATTTCTTTGTGTGGACGACCTCTCAAGCCTGGAATCGAAACAATTTCGTTCTCTTGATTTTCGCTTGCCAAGGCAGAACCGAATTTTATTTTCAATAATTCTGCTTGACTTTTAATGATCGTACAACCTTCCTTAATATCTTCTGTAATCACATTTCCACCGAAAGGAATAACGGCAGTATGTCGAATAATTCCATCTTGAAAAATCGCTACATCCGTTGTTCCACCGCCTACATCTACTAATACAACGCCAGCTTCTTTTTCTTCCGCACTCAATACCGCATCCGCTGATGCCAAAGGTTCTAAGGTTAAATCCGCTACTTGCAATCCTGCTTTTTCAACACAACGATAAATATTTTTTGCGGCTGCAATTTGTCCGGTTATGATGTGAAAGTTCGCTTCCAAGCGGATCCCTGACATTCCAATCGGATTTTTTATTCCTTGTTCATTGTCTATAATATATTCTTGCGGCAACACGTGAATAATTTCTTCACCTGGTAAAACTGCCAATTTGTACATGTCTTCAATCAATCTATCCACATCTGCCTGATTGATTTCTTCTTCTAAATTATTACGCGTGATGTATCCGCGATGTTGTAAACTTTTGATGTGTTGCCCTGCAATGCCCACGTTTACTACTTTTATATCCACACCTGCTTTTGCTTCTGCTTCCTGAACAGCCGTTTTTATGGATTGAACCGTTTGCTCGATATTAAGCACAACACCTCTCGAAACTCCCACGGAATCACTCTTCCCGAGTCCGAGTATTTCTATTTTTCCAAATTCATTTTTACGTCCTACAATCGCAACTATTTTAGTTGTTCCGATGTCAAGACCTACAATTATTTCATGTGATTCCATGTTTTTATTTTTTTGTACAAACTATTTGATCCTTAAATTTTAAATTGATAATGGCATATTTATCCCACCAACCTGTAGTGTTCAAACCTTCTCTGTAAAAGACTTTCAGCTTATTAAATTTCTCATCCAAATCCGACGCATCACCCAGCACAATTTTATTCTTTCCCACTCTCGGTATCAACACAAAATCAGAATCTTCACTTACATATATTTGCTCAAACTGCGCTTTCAAAAGGCTATCACCGTTGATATACGTGGCAAGCGTGTAAATTGACCCCAACATTGTCTGCTTATTTAAAGTCGAATCTTTCCACACATCGTTCATATTATCGTTGTAATATTTTGCATACGATTCTTGTAAATTTCCGTTCACCACAAGTACTCGAGATGTATATTCATCCGACAAAGGCATTAACTTTCCGGTTACATCGATGTAAAAACTTTCTCCATCTTTATCAAACAATCGCACCAAAGGTTGGCGTTGTTGTACATTTATTTTCACATCTCCATTTACGGTTGAATATACCTCCGCATCGGCGATGTAGGCATTATTATCAAGTGTGTTTTCCAATCCAAAAATATTGACAGTAGAGAATGGTTGGTTCACAATCGAATCTCCTTTTGAGTGAATCATTTTTTTAATGTCATCTTGATTGATGAAAAAATTTCCGTCGCTATTTTTAATATTAATTTCTAAACTTTTACACAGCATCGCATCTTGCTTTTTGCTCACAAAACCGAGCAACACGAGCAATCCTGCCAGTAGCAAAGACCAAAACGATATGTGAATTATTTTTTTCATTTTCGTGTTTGAAAAATTAATTTTTCAAGAGTCTTTTTTTAATTGGTTCTATTAACATGTCGATATCTCCCGCGCCCAATGTTAAAAGCACTTCTGGTTTTCTTTTTTCTATTTCGTTTACTAATTCTGCTTTCGAAAAAATATTTTTTTGAAGCACATTTATTTTGTCTAACAACATTTTCGACGTAACACCTTCCATCGGTAATTCCCGTGCTGGATAGATTTCTAAGAGAATCACTTCGTCCAATAAGGAAAGACTTTTTGCAAATTCTTCCGCAAAATCGCGTGTACGCGAATACAAATGCGGTTGAAAAACGCCCGTTATTTTTTTATCCGGATAAATCGCTTTCACAGAATTAATGCACGCTTTCAGCTCTTCCGGATGATGCGCATAGTCGTCAATGAAAATTAATTTTTCAGTTTGGATAATATATTCGAAACGTCTTTTTACACCTTTAAAAGTGCTCAATGCTTTTTTGATATCAACATCACTAATTTTTAATTGACGTGCTGCAGCAACCGCCGCTATTGAATTCTCAACATTATGTTTTCCGTGAATTCCCAATGTTATGTTTTCAATTGTTTGATTTTGACAAACGACATCATACGAATAAAATCCTTTTTCGAGAGACAAGTTTTTTGTGTAATAATCTGTTTTATCATTCACAGAATATGTCAGAACAGCATTTGCATATTGAATCTTTTCTTGCACATTTTTCTTCGTAATCAAAACGCCTTCTGCATTTATTTGGTTCGCAAAAAGCGCATACGATTCTTCCATCTCTTTCACATCTCCGTAAATATCCAAATGGTCTGCATCTACAGAAGTAATCACTGCCACATTCGGATGCAAGGTTAAAAACGAACGATCGTATTCATCCGCTTCTACCACCACAATCGCCTCTTTCGAAGTGGATTTATTTTCTGTTTTTAAAGAAGAACTCAACAATAAATTGGTATTGTAATTTTGTGTGATGCCTCCCAGAAATGCCGTACAATCAATGTTTGCTGTTTTTAAAATATGTGCGATAAGTGAGGAAGTCGTTGTTTTTCCATGCGTACCAGCAACTGCAATCGTGAATGCGTTTTTCGTAATTAAACCCAATAATTCCGAACGTTTTACTAATTCAAAATTGTGTTCTTTGAAATAAATTAATTCTGCAAAATCTTTCGGAACAGCTGGTGTATACACAATTAAAATTTCAGAACGTTTCTGCGAATCAAAATGATTGGAAATAAATTTCACATCACTTTCAAAATGAATATCAATGTCTTCTGAAATTAATTCGTCCGTTAATTTTGTAGCCGTTTTATCATATCCATAAATTTTATTTCCTGCCGCATTAAAATAACGCGCCAAAGCACTCATACCAATGCCTCCGATACCCAGAAAATAAAATGTATGTATATTTTTTAATTCCATTTTAGTTATTTGCCAATCTGATTATTTCATTTGCAATCGCATCCGCCGAATCGCGAAATGCCAATCTCGAAATATTGTCTTCTAATTTTTCGCACTTCACGCGATCATTTACCAAGTCAATTAATGTGTGCGATAATTCTGCACGTGCATCGCTATCTTTAATAATCACAGCCGCATTGTACGTTACCAATGCCATCGCATTTTTTGTTTGATGATCTTCTGCCACGTTGGGCGAAGGAATTAAAATAGCCGGCTTTTTCACCAAGCACAATTCCGACACAGAACTAGCGCCTGCTCTGGAAACTACGACATCTGCAACGGCATACGCATAATCCATTTTTGTGATGAAATCAAATGTTTTGATACAGTCGTTTTCATATTTTTTTGTTTCGTTTTGAGCCGTTGGAAAAAATATTTTTCCTGTTTGCCAAATCAACTGAATATTATTTTCAATCAGTTTCGGCAAACATCCAACAATACTTTCGTTGATTGTTCTTGCACCCAAACTTCCGCCAATAACTAACACAATTTTTTTATCGCCTGATAAATTAAAATGCTCTAAGCCACGCTGTCTCTTACCTTCCAGATTTAAAATATCTTGACGAACAGGATTTCCTGTAACAATAATCTTTTCTTTCGGAAAATATTTTTCCATTCCACCATACGCCACACATATTTTTTGAACTCCTTTGGAAAGAATTTTATTGGTGATTCCCGGATAAGAATTTTGTTCTTGAATCAGTGTTGGAATATTTTTTTTAATCGCCACACGTAATACCGCACCACTCGCATATCCACCAACACCAACAACTACGTTAGGTTGAAAGATTTTCAAAATATTTTTCGCTTTCCACACACTGCGTATCAATTTAAAAGGGAAAGACAAATTCGCTAAAGTTATTTTTCTTTGAAATCCGCTTATTTTCAAGCCAACAATTTTGTATCCTGCTGCCGGAACTTTTTCCATTTCCATTTTTCCTTCTGCACCAACAAATAAAATATCGATGTCCGGATTTATTTTTTTCAACGCATTCGCAATCGCAATTGCCGGAAAAATATGTCCGCCGGTACCGCCGCCACTGATAATTACTTTAAGCGATTTCAAGTTCGCCTCCTTCCTGTTCACTTTCTACTTCGCGACTTACACTTAAAATAATACCAATTGCAATGCTCGTAAACCAAATGGAAGTCCCGCCCATACTGATAAGCGGCAAGGGTTGCCCTGTTACTGGAAATAAATTTACAGCTACCGCCATGTTGATCATCGCTTGGAAAACAAGACTGAAACACAAACCGATGGCAAGCAAACTACCGAATGTTTTCGGACTTTTCGTAACAATACGCACCGCTCGAAATAACAATACGATGTATAAAAAAACAATAATTACTGCCGCAAATGTTCCGTACTCTTCAATCAAAATAGCGTAAATAAAATCGGAAGATGCTTGCGGTAAAAAGTTTTTTTGAGTGCTGTTTCCCGGACCTTTTCCAAAAACGCCGCCCGTAGCAATGGCTATTTTAGCTTGTTCTGCTTGATAATTATTTTGATTATCGCCGCTTTTAAAATTTTCGATACGCGATTTCCATGTATCTACACGATTACTGATGTGCGGAAAAGCGAATACCAATGCGATAAATAAAGCGATACTTACCAAACCCATTCCAATCAACATTAAAATATATTTCATACTTACCCTTCCAATAAAAAGTAAAAAAAGACAAGTAACAAAAAGTACGGCTGCGGTAGAAAAATTGGCAGGAAGAATCAATGCGCAAATAACAACGACAGGAACTACAATTGGCACAAATGCTGATTTAAAATCTTTGATTTGTTCTTGTTTCATCGAAAGCAAACGCGCTACATAAATAATGAGCGCGAGTTTCGCGAAATCAGATGTTTGAAATGTCAATCCAGTACCCGGTATTTCGAGCCAACGACTGGCATCTCCGGCACTTATTCCTTTTAATAAAGTAAATAATAAAAGTGGTGCAGCAGCGTACAAAGCAATCTGCGAAAGCCTTGAATAATAGGTGTATTTTATTTTATGCGTTACGTACATCAGTAAAAATCCGAGGATCACAATAGTTACGTGTTTAAATAAATAATAAGCCGTATTGCCACCTCTGTAACGATATGCTAAAGCAACAACCGAGCTATAAACAACCAAAACGGAAACCACAGACAGCAGAAAAACTACTGTCCAAATTACCTTGTCGCCTTTTAAATATTTAAATAAATTCAAAATTTATATTGATTTTTTTGGTTCAAAAAAATAATTTTTTAAAGTGATCTTACGGCACGTTTAAAACGGCTACCTCTGTCTTCGTAATTTTCAAATAAATCAAAACTCGCGCAGGCAGGAGAAAGTAAAACAGTATCTCCTTTTTTACTTAAGCTGTATGCTTTTTTCACTGCTTCTTCGGCAGAATTTGTTTCTACTAAAACTGGAACGATGGAAGAAAAAGCTTTAATAATTTTTTTATTATCGGTTCCCAAACACACAATTGCTTTCACTTTATCTTTCACCAACTCGTTCAACATGCTGTAATCATTGCCTTTATCGATACCACCTAAAATCAACACAACAGGATTTTCCATACTTTCCAAGGCATACCAAACCGAATTCACATTGGTTGCTTTTGAATCGTTGATAAATTCCACGCCGTGTACCTTGCCTACCGATTCTAAACGATGTTCAATGTTTTGAAAATCGGAAAGACTTTCGCGAATAATGTCTTTTCTGACATCAATAATTTTTGCGGCAATTCCTGCAGCCATCGAGTTGTAGATGTTGTGTTTGCCCTGCAATGCGAGTTCTTGTATAGACATAGATAAAATATTAGTGTTATTAGTATTAATGGTGATTTCGTTGTTGTTTAAGTATGCGCCTTGTGTTATTTTTTGTTGAATGGAAAATGGAAAAGCCTTCGCCGAAATTTTTTTTTTCGAGAGTTCATTTTTTGTAATTTCATCGTCTATGCAGTAAACAAAGGCATCTTCGGATGTTTGATTTTGTATGATTCTGAATTTCGAGTCTGCGTAATTTTCTAATTTGTAATCGTATCTATCCAAATGATCGGGCGTAATATTGAGCAATACCGCAATATCTGCTCTGAATTTATACATGCCATCTAATTGGAAACTGCTCAACTCAATCACGTAATAATCGAAATCTTTTTCTGCCACTTGCATCGCAAAACTTTTTCCTACGTTACCTGCTAAACCTACGTTCAATCCTGCTTTTTTTAAGATGTGATAAGTAAGTAAAGTAGTCGTTGTTTTTCCATTACTTCCTGTAATACAAATTGTTTTTGCCTGCGTATATCTACCTGCAAATTCGATTTCTGAAATCACCGGGATATTTTTTTCGTGCAATTTTTTTATCAACTCAGCCTTATCAGGTATTCCAGGACTTTTAATAATTTCATCTGCCGAAAATATTTTTTCTTCCGTGTGTTTTCCTTCTTCCCATTCGATTTTATTTTGCGATAAAATAGTTTTGAAATTTTCTTTTATCATTCCTTTATCCGACACAAAAACATCCAACCCTTTTTGCATTGCCAACACTGCAGCTCCCACTCCGCTTTCGCCTGCTCCTAATATGACAACTCTTTGTTTACGCATTTTTTCCTTATCTCAACTTAAGTGTAACAATGGTTAAAATCGCAAGCATTACTCCGATAATCCAAAAACGAGAAACAATTTTTGATTCATGTACACCCATTTTTTGATAGTGATGATGCAGCGGCGCCATTTTGAAAATCCGTCTTCCTTCACCGTATTTATTTTTAGTGTATTTGAAATAACCAACTTGTAACATCACCGAAACATTTTCCACTAAAAAAACACCGCACAAAACAGGAATCAATAATTCTTTGCGGATGGCAATTGCAAAAACAGCAATGATTCCGCCCAAAGAAAGACTTCCTGTATCGCCCATAAAAACTTGCGCAGGAAAAGAATTGTACCATAAAAATCCAACACAAGCACCCACAAATGCGCCCATAAAAATTACCAGTTCGCCACAATTTGGGATGTACATAATGTTGAGATAATCCGAAAAAATTGTGTTACCCGAAACGTAAGCGAAGATGCCGAGTGTTACTCCAATAATGGCTGAAGTTCCTGTCGCAAGTCCATCTAAACCATCCGTCATATTGGCTCCGTTCGAAACTGCCGTGATAATGATAATGACGATCGGAATAAAAATGAGCCACGCCCATTTTTCATAACCATTGCCCATAAATTTTAATATACTCGCATAATCAAATTCATTATCTTTTACAAATGGAATGGTCGTTTCCATTGATTTTGTTACTTCTTTGGAATAAATCGGCAACGTAGTCATTCCGTCTTTTCCATCTACTACTTGTCCGAATGCAGGTTTTTGCGGACTGTAAATTTTTTCTTTCACCACTACATAAGGGTTGCAGTACAAAATAAGTCCGACGATAATTCCCAATCCCACTTGTCCGAGCACTTTAAATTTTCCCGCCAATCCTTTTTTATCTTTCTTGAAAACCTTTATGTAATCATCTAAAAAACCAATAATACCAAGCCATACAGTAGAAATGAGCATCAATACGATATAGACATTATCTAATTTTGCAAACAATAAAGTAGGTATCAAAATGGCTGCAAGTATAATTAAACCACCCATTGTAGGCGTTCCTTGTTTTTGTTGTTCTCCTGCCAAACCAAGATTCCGAACCGTTTCGCCGACCAATTTTTTATGCAGTAATCGGATAATACTTTTTCCGAAAATCATAGAAATGATTAACGAAGTAATTACTGCCATTGCTGCTCTGAAAGAGATATATTGAAATACTCCCGCACCCGGCAGATTAAAATGTTTGTGTAAATAGTCGAATAAATAGTAAAACATTAGTTCTCAAAAATTTTTAAGTTTTCATCTAATAATTGCATGTCATCAAATGGATATTTCACTCCTTTTATTTCTTGATATTTTTCATGTCCTTTTCCAGCGATAAGTATGATATCTCCTGGTTTTGCGAATGAACAAGCTGTTTTTATAGCTTCTTTTCTGTCAGTGATAGAAAGTGTTTTTTTGTAATGAATTCCATCTACCCCTTTTTGCATTTGGCGAATAATTTCTTCCGGATTTTCCGATCGAGGATTATCAGAAGTAAGAATTATTTTATCACTTAATTCGCAGGCAATGCTTGCCATTATTGGTCGCTTAGCTGCATCACGATCGCCACCACAACCCACTACGGTAATTACTCTTTCATTTCCTGTACGAATGTCTTTGATTGTTTTAAGCACGTTCATCAAGGCGTCTGGCGTGTGAGCGTAATCTACAATTCCAATAATTTTATTTTCGGTACTGATGTGTTGGAATCTACCTTCCACACTATCTAAAGTGCTGATGGCAGTGAGCACATTTATTTTTTCTTCTTTCAACAAGATGGCAACAGCATAAATCCCAAGTAAATTATAAGCGTTAAAACTTCCGATAAGTTTGGTACACACTTCGTATCCATCAATGTTTAAAGTCAATCCTGAAAATTGATTTTCAATAATTTTACATTTAAAATCTGCCATACTACGCAGCGAAAAATATTTTTTCTGAGCCTTCGTATTTTGCAACATTACTTCGCCGTTTGCATCGTCTTTATTCACAAGTGCAAAAGCATCCGCAGAAAGCGTGTCAAAAAATAATTTTTTCGCCTTAATATATTCTGCAAATGTTTTGTGATAATCCAAATGGTCGTGTGTGATGTTCGTGAATACAGCCCCAGTAAAGTGAATCCCTGCAATTCTATTTTGTACAATGGCATGTGAACTCACTTCCATAAAACAATACGCACATCCTTTTTCCAACATCTGACGCAATAATTTATTCAATTCAATCGCATCAGGAGTGGTATGTTCCGCAGGAAAAACTTCGTTATTAATTTGATTTTTTACGGTCGAAAGCAATCCTACACTATGACCCAATGCACGGAACAATTGAAATAATAAAGTAGCCGTTGTGGTTTTTCCATTCGTTCCTGTAATACCAATCAATTTAAGCTTCTCCGAAGGATTATCGTAAAAATTAGAAGCAATCACACCTAAAGAAAAACTGCTGTTCGCTACTTTTATATACGTTATTTTTTCATTTATTTCATCTGGAAAAACTTCACACACAATGGCAACAGCACCTGCCGCAATCGTTTTGTCGATGTACAAATGACCGTCGCTTGTAACTCCTTTTACAGCGATGAACAAAGCGTTTTTTTCTACCTTACGAGAATCAAAACAAATAGACGTAATGGCAACATTCGTAGAGCCAATCACCTCTGCCAATCCTGCTTTATACAATATGTCTTTCAATAATTTCATATTCGATTTAAGAAAGCTCTAATATTATTTGTGTTCCCTTTGTAATCTTCGTTCCGGCATCAATAGATTGTTTCATAATTGTTCCATTCCCAATTATTTTTACGTGTAGCCCAGCATTTTCAAGTAAAAAAACAGCATCTTCTGCTTGCATCCCGATGACGTTTGGCACCATTTCCTTTGTTGATCCATTCCCTGATTTTGCGGGATATAGTTTTACTTCTGAAGAATCTGATATTTTTCCATATACCCAATCAGCATGCGTATTTTCGGAAGAAGAATGTATTTTCAAATCGCTCAATACCTGGTCAATATCTGGTTGGTATCCGCTATTGATTTCTGGTGCTCTTAAAGCAAAAGGAGGTTCTACATTATTAATTGCGTTGTGTATTTCCAAATTCGTAGCGTACACTTTATCCGCAATTTCTTTGAATATCGGACCTGCCACCAATGCTCCATAATACACGTCATTCGAAGGCGCACTCACAATTACGATGCAAGAATATTTTGGATTGTCTGCAGGAAAATACCCCACGAAAGTGGCTTGATATGCTATTTGTGATCCACTTTTATATCCTCCTGCACCTTTTGCAATTTGAGCTGTTCCTGTTTTTCCTGCCACAGTATAACTACCGCCTCGCAGATTTTTCGCTGTTCCATACAGGACAACACCTTCCAACATTCGTTTTACTTTTCCAATCGTATTCATGGAACAAATCGCAGGATTAATAACTTGTGTATGGAATGTTTTTACCACTTTGCCTTGTCTTCTGATTTCACTTACAAATTGCGGATTCACCATCACTCCGTTGTTGGCAACAGCATTGTAAAGTGTGAGTGTTTGAAGCGGCGTAATCGTAACTCCGTATCCGATAGACATCCACGGCAACGTGGTACCAGACCATCCGGCTTTATCTTTTGTGTTCGGGATATACGGAATTCCAACTCCAGGAATACTCAGATTAAGCGGTTTATCCAAGCCTAAACGGCACAATCCATCCACAAATTTTTGTGGTTGTTTTGCATAATGCTGATAAATTACTTTCGAAATTCCTACGTTGGAAGACATCTCAAAAGCCTTTTGAACAGTAACATATCCATGTTCATTGTGTTCTGCATCGCGCATTGTACGATCAAAATATTGATGCGATCCATTTTCTAAGTTCACGCTATCAGTCGGATTCACATATCCATCTTGAATAGCCGTAATTAACGAAGCCAACTTAAAAGTAGATCCAGGCTCCGTTTCTGATCCAATGGCGTAATTATAACTTTCATCGTAGTTCGAAGAATCCAATCGTGTAAGATTCGCGATGGCTTTTATTTTTCCGGTCTTTACTTCCATCAACACCACACAACCGTGATCTGCTTTATGCGTAATTAATTGTTGAAACAAAGCGTGTTCCGCCACATCTTGGATATTTACATCAATCGTAGAAACCAAATCACAACCATCTTGCGGCTCCACTTCGTTGTCGTCATTTACAGGCATCCAAACACCGCCTGCGATTTTTTGCATCAACCGCTGACCGCTTGTTCCAGCAAGTTCTGTATTGTAAGCGCCTTCCAATCCTACTGGTTTCACACCATCGCGTTCATAACCAATCGTGCGCGCAGCAAGCATTCGGAATGGGCGTTCGCGTTTATCCGTTTGTAAATAAACCATTCCACCTTTGTTGCGACCCAATCGGAAAAGTGGAAATTTTTTCATCTCTTGCAATTCATCGTACGATACATTTCTTCTCAACAACAAATAACGATCGCCTTTCTGACGGGCATTTACGAGCAATTGGTAATACTCGTTTTTACTACGATCTTTAAATAAATCAGTAAGTGCAACCGCTAAAGAATCTACATTTCTGTTAAAAATATCATCCGTGAGATAATCCGTATTCACATCCATTCCCACTTCATAATAAGGCAATGACGTAGCGAGTAAGCTTCCGTCAGCTGCGAAAATATTACCTCTTACCGCTTCAATATCTCTGTTCGCCATTGTCAAACTTTGCGATTTTGCTTTCCATTCTGCACCGTGCACAAATTGTATTTCTACTACTTTGAAAATGATCACAAAGCCAAATAGGCACATCAGAAAATACACCAGGTACACACGCCACAATATGTCTTTCTTAATTTCCAATTTGTTTTTTCTTCTTTGAAAAATTATTTTTTGATAACTATTTTTTCTGGTGGCACTACTGATTCCTTTAATCCTAAAGGCAATGCTGCTGCTGCCACTTCAGATTGTTTGCTGATAAACATTAAATTGGATTTGGTAATAATAAACTCCGGTCTTAATTCTTTTAACTCGTTTGTGAGATTATTAAATTCTCTCATTTTCGCTTCTGCGTAATAACCATTTGCGATGTAACAAATCGCCAAAAAAGAAATAAAAAGAAAAAACGGAATGTAACGGAGACTTTGTTCACGGGTTAAAAAACTACCGCTGATAATGGAGCTGATGAAGCGAACGATTTTATTCGGTTTACCGGGAGGTTTAATTTTTTCTGTTTCTTCGACTGGCTCTTTGTATGTATTCATTCTAAATTTTTTCTGCTATTCTAAGTTTTGCACTTCTTGCTCTATTGTTTATTTTCAATTCTTCTTCCGAAGGTGTAATTGGCTTTCTGCTTATCATTTTAAAGGCTACGAGCGGATTCCCGTAAAAATCTTTTTCTATTTCTCCTTCTAATTTTCCGCTACGGATAAAATTTTTCACCAATCTGTCTTCTAACGAGTGATATGAAATCACGACCAATCTTCCTCCTGGTTTTAATGCTGCCGTTGTTTGAAGCAAAAATTCTTTTAAGGCGCCCAACTCATCGTTTACTTTTATTCGCAATGCTTGAAAAACTTGTGCTTGATATTGATGTTCTTTTCCTCTCGGCATACAGGAAGCCATTGCTTCTTTCAACTCATTTACGGTGTTCAAAAAATTAATTTTTCGAGCCTGACAAATTTTCCATGCGAGACGCGATGCATTTTTAATTTCTCCGTATTCCGAAAAAATATTTTTCAATTCTTCTTCCGTCGAAAGATTGACAACATCACTGGCGACAAGCTTGGTATTTTTGTCCATTCGCATATCGAGCGGCGCATCAAAACGAGTAGAAAAACCTTTTTCTGGAACATCAATTTGATGCGATGAAATACCCAAATCAGCTAATATTCCATCTACCGGAAAGGCTTTGTAAAACTTTAAGTAATTAGTCATGTACTTAAAATTTTGCGTTGTCAGCGTCAAGCGATCGTCTGAGATTTTATTTTTCAGCGCATCTTCGTCTTGATCAAAAGCGAACAATTTTCCAGTACTTAGTTTTTTCAAAATTTCTTTCGAATGACCACCGCCGCCGTACGTAACATCAACGTATGTACCCGCCGGACGAATATTCAAGCCATCAATGCACTCATGTAAAAGAACGGGATTATGGTATTGCATTTTTATTTTTCCGTATCAGAAGGATTAATTCCGCCCATCACTTCTTCCGCTAATTTTTCAAAATTGCTGCTGCCTTCTGCAATAAATTTGTCGTATGCTTTTTTGTCCCAAATTTCAATCCGATCGCCTGCCGCTGCCATTACTACATTTTTACTGATGCTCGCAAACTGCATCAAATCCTTTGATATCAAAAGCCTCGACGTGGAATCCAAATCCACCGACATTACTCCGTAATTGAACAAACGAATAAACTCTGCGTTCTTTTTCACAAACTTATTCAGCTTGTTTACTTCTTTCACCATCTCATTCCAAACCGCGATAGGATAGAGTTCCAACGATTTACTAAAAATGCTACGCTTGATTACAAAACCATTTTCGCTCACTGCCGCCAACTGTTTTTTAAATGCAGCAGGAAGCATCACTCGACCTTTTGCGTCGGCATTGCATTCATATACTCCAAACAGGCTGTTCATAGGGCTTCTATATTTCGTGGGGTAAATTTACTGAACTTTTTACCACTTTTTACCACTTTTTACCACTTTGTTGAAAACTTTTCGTTTTAGACACTCCTTTTAATGCCTCGAAACATGCTGCATGTATTGTGAATAAAGGATTTTATTTTGCGAAGCAAAAAAAGTGAATAGTGGGAAACTTTTTGTTTTTTGATGATTTTACGAATTCTTCATTTTTCGCTTCGAAAAAATAATTTTTCAAGTCCAAAAAAGTGCTTCAAAAAAATAATTTTTCAAACTGTTTTTTGAGCGTACTGAAAGTCTGCGCAGGAATTAAAAAAAAATCCGAACTTGCGTTTCTTAAATTTAGAAATGGAAGAGGCAATAAATTCGCAACATAAAAATCACGCCAATAAATTTATTGATGTGGAAAATGTGATTCGAAAAAAAAATGAGAAGCTCTTAAAATTTTTGCCAAAAGCCATTTTAAACTACATCAAAAAAATTGTCCATGAAAATGAAATCAATGATTTCATCGAAAAAAATGGCGATAAAAAAAGTTTTGATTTTGCTTCAGCGATTTTAAAGGAGTTTGGCGTTACGGTAAATATGCAGGGTTTGGAAAATATTCCAGAAAAAGGGGCGTGTATTATTGCTTCCAATCACCCTTTGGGCGGCGTAGATGCCATTGCAATGATACAAACGCTAAGCGAAAAACGCAGGGATTTAAAATTTTTAGTAAATGATATTTTGCTTCACATCGAAAACATGAAATCTTTTTTTGTGCCGGTAAATAAGCACGGTCGAAATTCCGCTACGGCAATGAGCGCAATGCAACAAGCATACGCTTCTGAAGAACTTACGTGTATTTTTCCAGCTGGACTTGTATCGCGCAAGCAGCAAGGAAAAATCAAAGATTTGGAATGGAAAAAAAGTTTTATTACGATGGCAAAAAAATACGAACGTAACATTGTTCCTGTTTACATTGAAGGACAGAATACTTCGTTTTTTTACAACCTCGCATTGTGGCGAAAACGCTTGGGGATTAAAGCAAACATTGAAATGTTTTATTTGGCGGATGAAATGTATAAGCAGCGAAATAAAACAATTACGCTTATCTTTGGAAAACCGATTGCATATACCGTTTTTGATAATTCGCGCAGTGATATGCAATGGGCGCAAGAAATGAAAGAGTTCGTGTATCTGTTGAAAGACGACAAAAATGCACTCTTCAAAAAATAATTTTTTGAGTATCCGTTTATGAAAAGTATTATTGATCCGATAAGTCGTGATGTGTTAGCGAAAGAGCTTTCGGAAAATAAATTTGTGCGCATCACCAATAATGGTGCTAATCATATCTACATTATTACGTTTCAAGATTCACCAAATGTATTGCAAGAAATAGGGCGTTTGCGCGAACTCACTTTTCGCGATGCAGGTGGCGGAACGGGAAAAGAAGTGGACATTGACGAATTTGATATCGCCGATGCGCCTTACAAACAGCTTATAGTATGGAATCCTGAAGAAAAAGAAATTGTAGGCGGTTATCGTTTTATCAAATGTGGTGAAGCTCCAAAAGATAAAAATGGAATTGTGCAACTCGCCACAACAGAGCTTTTTCGGTTTCATGAAAATTTTATTTCAGATTATTTGCCAACTACTATTGAGTTGGGAAGATCCTTCGTGCAAACAAAATATCAGCCTTCCGTAAACAATCGAAAAGGCTTATTTTCATTAGATAATTTATGGGACGGACTCGGTGCTATTGTAGTTGACAATCCAGATATAAAACATTTTTTCGGGAAGGTAACCATGTACACGCATTTCAATAAAGAAGCGCGCGACATGATACTTTATTTTATGAAAAAATATTTTCCAGACACTGAAAATTTAGTCGAACCGATTCATCCACTTTCCATCAACAGCGATACGAGTGTTTTTGAGAAAATGTTTGGAAGCCTTGATTACAAAGAAGGACACAAAATATTAAATCAGTTTGTGCGTGCACACGACGAAAATATTCCGCCTTTGGTAAATGCCTATATGAATCTTTCTGCGACTATGAAAACCTTTGGTACAGCCAATAACGACACATTTGGCGATGTGGAAGAAACTGGAATTTTAGTTTCCATCGCGGATATTTATCCAACAAAAAAGGAGCGACACATTAATTCTTATCAGCCTAAAAAATAAAAAAACGAATATGAAAATTACCAGTGCAGAATTTTTGATTAGCAATACCAATATTGATAAATGTCCGCCGCCAATTATGCCTGAATATGCCTTTATTGGGCGTTCTAATGTTGGAAAATCATCGCTGATTAATATGCTTACGGATAGAGTAAGTTTAGCGAAAACATCTGTGAAACCAGGAAAAACACAACTTATCAATCACTTTTTAATTAATAAAAATTGGTATTTAGTAGATTTACCTGGATACGGATATGCTGAAGTACCAAAGGTTTTGAGAGAGCAATGGGAAAAATTTATTCGTCATTATTTATTGAAACGAACCAACTTAATGTGTGTTTTTGTATTGATAGATATACGCCACGAAGCGCAAAAAGTAGACACTGAATTTATGAAATGGTTGGGCGAAAATGAAATTCCTTTTGTAATCGTTTTCACTAAAAAAGACAAATTATCAAAAACCGTTTTTGCTGCAAATAGCGAGCGTTACAAACAAGCTATCTTAAAATATTGGGAAGAATTGCCAACACTTTTTTTTACTTCCGCCACCACAAAAACGGGACAAATAGAATTACTTGATTTTATTGAAAATACCAATAAATTGTTCGTGAAAAAATAATTTTTCAACTGAATTTTTTATGCACTTTTGCAGAAATTTAAAAATAAAACTATATGGCACTCAACACAGGATTACTTGCAGAATTAAAACAGGAAACCGAAAATTCGCGTAAAATGTTGGAACGTATTCCAATGGATAAACTTTCTTGGAAACCACACGAAAAATCAATGACAATAGAGCAACTTTCCAAACATATTGCCAACTTACCTACTTGGATTTCAATGGCGCTATTGAAAAACGAATTGGATTTTGCTAAAGGTTATACACCTGTTCCCGATTTTAAAAGTACGGAGGAATTAATTTCTCAACTCAATAAAAACACAGAAGAGGCGCTCAAAGCACTTGAACAATTTGACGATGCGCACTTTTTGGAAAATTGGACTTTACGGAACGGAGATCACATTATTTTGACAATGAAACGCATTGCTATCATTCGCGGATTGGCGATGAACCACATGATTCATCATCGTGGGCAACTCAGTGTTTATTTACGAATGTTAGACATTCCGGTACCGGGAATTTATGGTCCGAGCGCAGACGAAAAAAATTAAAAAATTATTTCTGAGAAGCTTCGTAAGCTCCGTCTGTTAAAAGGTTGTACCCTTGAGCAGCAGTAACAGCTAATTCATCGCAACGATTATTTTCAGGATTATCAGCGTGCCCTTTTACCCAAACAAATTGCACGTTATGTTTTGGAAATATGCGCAAAAAACGCATCCACAAATCTGGGTTTTTTTTGCCTGAAAAATTTTTTTTTTGCCAAGTAAAAACCCAACCTTTTGTAACAGCATCTACTACATATTTCGAATCCGAATAAACAGTTACGTTTTGTTTTTCGTTTTTTAAAGCTTCCAAAGCTGCAATTACACTGAGCAATTCCATGCGATTATTAGTAGTGTATTTGAATCCTTTCGAAATTTCTTTGCGATGACTTCCTGAAATTAAAATAGCTGCATATCCACCAGGACCAGGGTTTCCACGAGAAGAACCATCTGTATAAATAATTATTTTAGAAGAAGTACTCACGTTTTTTTGAAAAATTATTTTTCTGAAGTGTCTTTTTAAAAATGATATCCCGGATAATTTTTTGTGAATTCTTCGGGTGCAATAAATGGATTTACTTGTAAATTATGAAATTCGTATTGCTCGTACAACCCTTCATCATCAAAGATTTGAATGAACAATGGTAAAAATAATTTTTCATCTATATACAAAATACTTTTACTGGAATACGTATTCGGAACTTGTATTTCTTGTCCTTCTTTCAATTTTTCATTATAATCTGAAAATTTATTTTTTTGAAGAATTTCATATTCGCCCACATCCAATTTTCGAGCAATAGAAATGATTGTTTCCCCTTGTTTTACAGTATATGCAACGTATCTGTATTTCGGATAATTAATCGTAATAATGTAACATGGTTTGTTATCAAAAACAGTAGTTCCAGAAATTTGAAAATAATTTTCGATACTGTTTTTTTCTTTATCCACCAAAGCTTCAATCATATGCGTCGCGTAAGTAAAACCCATTTCAAAAATAGTGTGATGTTGATTGTGCCGCATCAAACTTCCATAAGGATCTAAATTCAAATCGAAATACGGAAACGCATTTGGATTAACAAGCGCTTCACCATTATTTTCGCCAGTTACCCAAAGAATTTCTCGTCCGGTTACACTGTTTTTTAAATATAATTTTCGCGGCGAAAGATTTAATTTTACAGAAGCATGCGCGTGCATTAATTTTGTTTCGATGCGTTCTTGTGCCTTCATATCGTAGCGCATGGTATTGATTTCTTTTACGGCTTGAAACATTTTTTTCATCACTTCTTGACAAGAAATATCCGAAAGTCGATTCTCTGAATTTACCCTGTTCTCACTGCTTGTCGTAAAAAAACAACACATTAAAAACATTAAAATAAGTGGTTGAAAAAATATTTTTTTCATCGTAGATTTATTCCTAATTTTTTTCGAAACGGAACCACAAAGCTACACCTAATTTGTTTCTTTTTATTCCTGAAAATACACGCGCTTTACACGTCTCGAAACATTGGTAAGTATCTCGTAAGGAATGGTATCAATGGCTTTCGCCATATCCGTAATCGTATAATTTTCTCCAAAAACAATTACTTCGTCGCCTTCTTTTGCGGGAATAGTAGTGATGTCAATCATGCACATATCCATACACACATTCCCTACAATGCTTGCTAATTGTCCATTTACGAGCATTTTTCCATTTCCATTTCCGAGTTTTCTGCTCAATCCATCGGCGTAACCAATTGGAATGGTTGCAATTTGCCGATTGTTGGCAACAATACCTTTGCGGCTATAGCCAACACTTTCGCCTGCTGGAATGTTTTTTATTTGGGAAATAGTTGTCTTTAGACAACTCACATTTTGCAAATGCATTTGCTCCATTTCGTTCGCGCCAATCCCGTATAAGCCAATTCCCAAGCGTACCATATCCAATTGTGCTTCCGGGAAACGCACGGCGCCTGCAGAATTTAAAATATGACGCATCATCGGATAACTAAAATGCGAAGCAATTTCATCGCTCATAAAAATAAATTTTTCGATTTGTGTTTTCGTAAATCCATCGTGTTGCGTTTCGTCGCTTGCCGCGAGATGCGAGAAAATAGAGGAGATACAGAGATTTTTATTGTTTTTTATTTGTACAATTAATTTGTTAATGTCTTTTTCTTCAAAACCCAAACGGTGCATTCCTGTGTCTATTTTTAAATGAATAGGTAAGGTTTTTTTCGATTCATTTTTACTGCGTCTGGCGGCTTCGTCAAATAAATTTAAAATACGAAAACTAAAAATTTCTGGTTCTAAATTATATTGAATCATGGAATCGTAACTTTGTTCTTCTGGATTCATCACCATAATGGGCAACGTTATTCCGGCTTTTCTCAATTCAATTCCTTCGTCGGAATATGCCACCGCCAAATAATCCACGCGTTGAAATTGTAAAACATTGGCAATTTCAAAACTTCCACTTCCGTACGAAAAAGCCTTTACCATTGCCATAATTTTGGTGTCGGGTTTTAATTTTGAACGGAAATAATTCAAATTATGAACCATCGCATTTAGGTTAATTTCGAGAACCGTTTCATGCGTTTTTTGTTGCAATAAATTACTTATTTCTTCGAAACCAAAAGCCCGCGCGCCTTTCAATAAAATAGTTTCATCTCTAAAAAAATGCGTGTTGCATTTGTTTAAAAATTCAGCCGTCGTTTTGAAAAATAATTTTTCAACTTCAAAAATCTCCGCTTGTCGCGAGATGGCTTCGCCGATACCAATCAGTTTCGAAACGCCTTTTTGTGAAAGCATTTCAGCTACTTCTTTGTATAAATCATGTTCGTTTTTTCCGCTTTGTAAAATATCGGAAAGCACTACTGTTTTTTTCGGATGTTGTTTTTGTTGATTTAAAAAATCAAGCGCAATACTCAACGATCCCAAATCAGAATTGTAACTGTCGTTGATAATAGAGCAATTATTAATTCCTTCTTTTAATTCTAAACGCATCGCCACAGGACTCAAACACGCCATGCGTTCCGCAATTACCTTATTATCATAATTCAACAAAAGCATTGTTGCCCAACAATGAATGGTATTTTCGATGGAGCCTTCGTCCATGAACGGAATTTTTATTCTCAAAAAATTATTTTTGTAAACGCCTTGAATCTCGGTTTCTTTGGGATATTTGGTGATTTTACCGATTTGTAAATCGGCTTTTGTTTTGCGCGACCACGTAAATAATTTGAGTTTGTGCAGCGATTTATTTTCTGAAATTTGAGTATTGATTGGCAAGAAATCTTTGCAATAAATCAATGCTTCAGCGTGAATAAATAATTTTAGTTTCTCATTTATTTTTTTAGAATTATTTTCAAAATTTTCGTTGTGAGCCTCTCCAATATTGGTGAAAATCCCGATGGTTGGAAAAATTATTTTTTCAAGACGTTCCATTTCCTCGTGTTTCGAAATGCCTGCTTCAAAAATAGCCAGTTGATGAAGTGAATCCATTTGCCACACAGACAAAGGAACTCCGACTTGCGAATTAAAACTTTTCGGACTGCGTACAATGTTTAAATCTTCGCGCAACAATTGATACAACCATTCTTTTACAATCGTTTTTCCGTTACTCCCAGTAATTCCGATAACGGGAATGGAAAATAATCGCCGATGATTGGAAGCTATTGTTTGCAATGCTTTTAGCGTATCATCAACCATTAAAAAAGAAGCATTCGGAAATTTATTTTCATCCACAATAACGTCGCTCACTACAAAATTGCGAACGCCTTTTTCGTATAAATCGGCAATAAATTGATGTCCGTTGTGTCGCTCGCCTTTGATGGCAAAGAAAAGAGAATTTTCTGCGTTGATTATTTTTCGGCTATCAATCAATAAATGTTTTATGACAGCGGTAGAATGACCGTTTCCGGATAATTTAGCAGAAATAATTTTTGAAATCTCTAAAATAGATTGGCTCATAACGATTCGTTATCCATAGCAAAACTATGAAAATTGAACGATAAACAGTCGAAAAAAAAATCCTGCCAGAATATTTTTTACTTTTGTTGAAATTTCTATTTTATGTGGAAGAAACAAATCATTTTCCTTTTTTCCTTTTTAGTGCTTATCTGTCATTTCGCGGAAGCACAAAATGCGAAAACAGATAGCTTACAAAGCCGAACAACTGTTAAGGATTCCAGTAGATCCACTATTGTAAAAGATACGCGAATTGATAATTTAATTCAGAAGCAAATTGCCTTGAATGAAAAATTAAAAGGGAGAATCGCAGGATATCGTATTCAAATTCATTTCGGTATAGATAAAGCAAAAGCGCTGGATGTCAAATCTAAATTCATGAGTAAATTCGGAAATTATCCTTCGTATGAAATTTATGAGCAGCCTTATTTTAAAATTCGTGTCGGCGATTTTCGCACACGCTTAGAAGCATTTAATTTTTTACAACAAATTTCAGATGCTTTCCCTGTCGCATTTTTAGTACGCGATCAAATCGAATTACCCAAAATTGGAAATTAAAATCAAATAAAAATTTATGGAAACTATTAATAACTACATCAACACACACAAAGATCGTTTTATAAAGGAATTGATCGAATTGCTTAAAATCCCTTCTGTTAGTGCCGATCCGAACTATAAAAAAGATGTTTTTCGCACTGCCGATGCAGTGAAAGAAAAATTAATTGCTGCTGGCGCAGACAAAGTAGAAATTTGCGAAACCGCCGGTTATCCGATTGTTTACGGAGAAAAAATAATTTCCGAAAAACTTCCTACGGTGTTGGTGTACGGACATTACGACGTGCAACCAGCTGATCCGATTGATTTGTGGACTTCTCCACCTTTTGATCCAGTTATCAAAGATGAAAAAATATATGCACGCGGTGCTTGCGATGACAAAGGACAAATGTACATGCACATCAAAGCTTTTGAATTGATGATGCAAACGAAAACGTTGCCTTGTAACATCAAATTTATGATTGAAGGCGAAGAAGAAGTAGGCTCTGAAAACCTTGCAACGTTTGTAAAAAAGAACAAAGAAAAATTAAAAGCAAACGTTATTTTAATTTCAGATACTGGAATTATTGCAAATGATATTCCTTCGATTACGGTTGGTTTGCGCGGACTTAGTTACGTGGAAGTAGAAGTAGAAAGTCCGAACAGAGATTTGCATTCTGGTTTATACGGAGGCGCAGTTGCCAATCCTATCAACGTTTTGTGCGAAATGATTGCGTCCTTAAAAGACAAAGACGGACACATTACGATTCCTAATTTTTACGATGACGTAGATATTTTAAGTGCGGAAGAACGCGCTGAAATGGCAAAAGCTCCATTTAGTTTGGAAGCCTATAAAGCGTCTATCGGCATTGCAGATGTAGAAGGGGAAAAAGATTTTTCTACCAACGAACGCACTTCTATTCGACCAACTTTAGATGTAAACGGAATTTGGGGCGGCTACACAGGCGAAGGAGCAAAAACAGTAATTGCTTCCAAAGCATTTGCGAAAATTTCGATGCGTTTGGTGCCACATCAAACTCCTGAAAAAATCACGAAATTATTTACTGATCATTTTAAAAAGATTGCTCCGAAATCAGTGCGCGTGAAAGTAAAACCGCATCATGGCGGAGATGCTGTGGTAACGCCAACCGATTCAATTGCTTACAAAGCTGCTGAAAAAGCAATGGAGAAAACATTCGGCAAAAAACCAATTCCTGTTCGCAGCGGCGGAAGCGTTCCTATTGTAGCACTTTTTAAATCGGAGTTAGGATTGGATTCCGTATTGTTGGGATTTGGTTTGGATTCGGATGCGATTCATTCGCCGAACGAGCATTTCGGAATTTTTAATTATTTAAAAGGTATCGAAACCATTCCTTTGTTTTATAAATATTACATGGAATCGGAGGGCGTTAAATAATGCTTCGAAAAAAATATTTTTTCAGTGCTATTTTTTTATTGTCTTTGTTTTTATTTTCGTCTTGTAACGATTTTCAACCAGTCATCATTACTGGGATTGATAGTGTAACTATTTTACAAGCCAATAAAGACGGTATTTCTGCCGAGATTGGGGTACGAATCAAAAATCCAAATACTACCTCATTTACAGTTTACAGTTCGGATCTGAATGTACAACTCAACGACATGCAATTGGGTACGGCGCATTTATCAGAGAAAGTAACTATTCCTGCAAACGCTGAAGATACCCGAGTTTTTAAAGTGAAAACGGATTTTTCAAAAATTTCATTAACCGATTTACTGTCTTTATTGCCCATGCTTGGTGGCGGAAATAACACGGTTGTGTTAAAAGGCGAAATTAAAGCTGGAAAATTTTTTTACAGAAAAACATTTCCGGTGGATGTTTCAAAACCTATCAACGGACAAATTTTATTTAATCATTGAAAAAATAATTTTTTTGACGTATGAAACGCATTGCTCTTTTTGCTTCCGGAAACGGTACCAATGCACAAAAAATAATAGATTATTTTCAGAGTAATTCTGAAATCAAAATCAGTTTATTAGTTTGTAATAAAGCTGACGCTTTTGTTTTGAAACGCGCTGAGAATGTGAATGTGGAAAGTGTTGTGATTAATAAAAAAGATTTTTTTGAGACTGAAAAAATTAATTTTCTGTTAGCAGAAAAAAAGATTGATTGGATAATTCTTGCTGGTTTCTTATGGATGATTCCGTCTTCGTTAATTAAAAAATTCCCCAATAAAATAATAAATATTCATCCAGCATTATTGCCCAAATTTGGCGGACAAGGAATGTACGGAATGAATGTCCATAAAGCTGTGATTGCAGCGCAAGAAAAAGAAAGCGGCATCAGTATTCATTTTGTGAATGAAAAATACGACGATGGAAAAATAATTTTTCAAGCGCGTTGCGAAATTTCCGAAAATGAAACGTCCGAATCCTTAGCAGAAAAAATTCATCAACTCGAACATTTACATTTCTCTAAAGAAATTGAAAAAATAGTAAGTGGGAATTAAATTTGAAATCTCTTAAGAAATAATGAAAATAAGTGGTTTAATGTTATTCTCAATTTTATTTTGGAATACTTCATTTTCACAATCAAATAATTTTGAATTTACCTATGGAAGATACATGTCTTGTGGGATTCTACATGATATAGGATATCCATTAATAACTATAAAAAATAATTCCTTAACGTACTCATTTAAGCAAATAACTTCCAAATTTAGATTGGAAAAATATGGGGAAAATAATGAAGAAACGGATACAATATGGCTTTATGAACTAATTACAAAACATGTTAAAATTAGGGAATCTTCAAAAGACTCTTTAATAAATGCGGTAAAACAATTTACCGATACCCTAAAAGTTAGTTTTGATTTACATTGGGACATAGTAACGTTAAAACAACTCAAAACTATTTAGCAGGATTTGAGGACGAAACCAAAAAAGAAACTACAAAAGCATTGACAGCATTTAAAAAACCTGTTAAAACAAAATAAAAATATAAACTTACCAAAATGTGTAACTTTATTCGTATATTTGTATCAACAAAAAAATAAATGAATATCATTAAAACAAAAACCTTGTACGATAAGGTTAAGCTATCTAAGTATAAAATGGCTGAAAACCAAGTACAGGCTTGGATGAATGATTTTGAAAAAAGTGATTATACAACACCTAACGAAGTAAAAAAGAAATATAGTTCCGCTGACTTTGTAGGTAACAATACTGTAATTTTTAATATAAAAGGGAACGATTACAGATTGATAGTTCGCATCAGATACAAGTTTAGCAGAATTTATATTATTTGGTTTGGGACACATAAAGAATATGATAAATTAAAAGATATTGAAAATTTAAAATTTGAACCATGAAAATAGCCTTATTAAAAACCGAAAAAGATTACAATAAAGCCTGTAAAATGCTTTATGAATTGGATTTTAAAGGAGGCAAACACACCTCCGCTGAAATTGAAGAAATGGAGGTATTAACCGCCTTAATTGAACATTACCAAAATCACAAATCGAAAATTAATTTGCCCGACCCTATTGAGGCTATTAAATTTGCAATGGAACAAAAAGGACTAAAACAAAAAGACTTGTCAGGATTTTTTGGAGGCGAAACAAGAGCATCCGAAATACTTAACCATAAACGACCAATAAGTATGGAATCAATAGTTTTACTTCATATATATCTTAAAATACCGTTGTCTTCATTAATTAATGATAAACTAAACGTTGGTTTTAAGTTTGAAAAAAAATTAAGTTTTGCCCAAGCATTTAAAGAACCCAAGCTTTTGCAAAAATTTAAAAAAGAACTTGTTTACGCTTAAAAATAAGAATCGTAATGAAAAGCAAAATGAATATGAATTGGAGCGTAATAAAAACAGAAGCGGCATATAAAAAAGCTATTAAAAGAACGATGGCAATTTTTCATGCATAAGAAAATACGCCCGAAGCTGAAGAATTGGCGTTACTTTTAGTATTGGTAAAAGATTATGAAGACGAAAATTTTCACTTGCCTGCTGAAATATTTATACATACCGCGCAAACAGAATTTGACATTAAACAATATTATTCAGAGAATTAAAAAAATATAAAAACGAGCACCTCTCGTTTAACATCAATACAACGTCTTCTCTCCAAAAGAACACCTTGTCAATAAACAAAGTATCCAAAACAGTAGTCAAGGAATCCTCGTAAATGAACAAATTATCCAAAATAAACTACAAGGAGTCCTTGTAGTTAGACAAGGAGTCTTTGTAGTTAGACAAGGTGTCCTTGTAGTTAGACAAGGTATCTTTGTAGTTAGACAAGGTGTCTTTGTAGTCTAAATAAGATTTTTTTTAGTTAAATAAGGGTTCTAAGACAATAAAGAAGGACTTAATGGTGAATAAATGGGTAAAACTTTACGCAATTTTTCAGCCTTATAGAGGTTTTTTTATGGCATAAATTACCTCTCCTAAATCCTCTCCCAAGAAGAGGATTTTTTATTGTTTGCTCCCTTCTCCTTCGGAGAAGGGTTGGGGATGAGGGGACTCCTAAAATGAAAGGAGAAATCAAAGCCTTGAATTGCTTTCTTTTAATTTCTTTTTTCTTACTTAATTATAAAATCTCATAGTTCTTTTGAAAAAGTGTGTTGAATTATTCTTTTCTATTCTTCTTGAAATTTTCTGCTTGTTCAAAAATCTCTACATAAACTTCGTCTCTCTCTACTGGTGGATAACCAAACTCGTCAAGCAAGAGAATGAGTCCAACCTTTAATGCTGATTTTATGTCGTCACGTTTGTTCCAGTCAGGGAATTTGGCTTGTCCGTCCACAAGTTCTTTCACTCTTTTTGCGAGTTCAATCATTTTATCGTCAGGATATTTGAAGTCATACTTTACACACAGTTCTTTTAAAATGTCGTAAAATGCTTTTTCTTGAAAGTCAATTCCTAATTCGTCACCTGCCGAAAATTCTTTGTGAACCTCCCAAATCAAATCTGTCAATGCTTCTGCCATTTCCTCATACACTTCACTTCTTAGAATATCGTTTTCGTCACGCTGATTATATTTCTCTACAAGAGCTTGCATTTTTTTAGAAAAATCAATACCTTTTACTTTGTTCACTTTTCTTATTTCACCAATCACTTTTGCAAGTAATTGTTGTAGCAATTTGATTTTTGTATTCGGCATTTTGATCTTGTCAATCTTCGCCAAATAATCTGCATCAAAAATGTCTTGCTCACTTTCATCATCACCCAACTTGAAAATTTCTTCTACTCCATCGCTTGCCAAAGCATCTTTAATCATCTCTCTTACTCGTGTATTCATTTGAGCTGTATCGGGTGCGTTGCCTTTGGTAAGCTTGAAAACAATGGAACGAACCGCCAAGTAGAAATGAGTGTAATCTCTTTCTAACTGTGTTAATTGTTCGCTTCCAGCACAAATATCATAAGCGGCTTTCAATCGTTTTACCAAACCCATGAAACGGGTTTCTAAATCTTTTGTGAGTTGAACATATTCTGCTGCCATGTTCAAAGTGTTCAACTGTTGTAGAGTTGTTCCCTTAAAATATTTCGTGCTGTCAAACTGATGAAACAGTTTTGCCAAAAGGTCTAAATGATTTCTTACAATGATTATTGATTCTGCAATGTCTTCAAAATTGTCTTTGTCGCCTTCGCTGTATTTTTTCAAAGCAAGATTCATTTGCTTTTTGATTCCGATATAATCCACAACCAAACCTTTGTTCTTGTCTTTGAACTTTCGGTTTACTCTTGAAATAGTTTGAATTAA
>JBDTAC010000016.1 GCA_039924845.1 Bacteroidia bacterium | reverse complement strand
TAATTACTTTTTTTGTTTTCGAAATTTTATTTAAATTTTCCATAATGGTTCCCATCGGAATTAAATCTCCACCAATGGAAGCAATTTCCACTTCATGCGGTTCACGCACGTCAATGAGTTGAAAATCTTCATGATTGTCTTTCATCTTTTTAAATTCCGTTACCGTGATCTCGTTCATTTTTATAGCTTTTTATTGGATGAAGTTTTTGAAAAAATTATTTTGGAAGATAGGTAAAAAAGGTATCGCCGCGTAATCCCAAACGCAATGTTTCCAAAGGAATTACGTCATCGTAAGAAATATTTCCAAGATTGACATTTGGTCCCAACAATTTAATAAACCAAATTTGTTGTGGCTTTTTTGGAGATTCCCAAAGAATTTTTTCTTTCGGTATTTTCGATAAAATTTTGTTAATTAAAATCGTGTGTGCACTTCCGTTTGGACGGTAAATACCAACGGTTCCGCTTTCGCGTGCTTCCGCAATTACTTTCCAAGAACCAGCGTCAATTTCGGCTTGCATCATGGAAGTCCATTTAGCGGGATGAATAATTACGCCTTCTTCTTTTGAACCAACTTCCGATAAAACAGTGTAATGTTTCGCCAATTTATGGATGTATTTACATTTATCATCGTGCTTCATTACAATAGATCCGTCGGAAACTTCGGCAAATTCCATTTTATATTTTTCCAACAATTTCACGTAATCGTTAAACATATCACGGATAATAAAGGCTTCGAAAAGCGTTCCGCCGAAATAGGTTTTGATACCAGCGCTTTTGTATAATTTTAATTTCTCAACAAGGTTTTTCGTAACAAAAGAGGTTCCGAAACCGAGTTTTACAATATCTACCAAATGATCGTTGGCAGAAAGAAAATCTTCTACTTGTCCTAAACTTAATCCTTTATCCATTACCATGGTAATGCCTGATTCACGTGGTTTTTCAGGTCTTTCAGGAATGTATGGGAGTTTGAAATTCATCGTATTATTTTTTATAAGATTCAATAATATTAACCACTACGGTATTATTTTTTAATTGAGGAAAAAAGTCAAATAATTCATGGTGCATTTCGTAATTGATGCTAAGTGCATTTTGCAAATAACTCATGGCATCTTGTTTTTGCCCATTGTTCAGCAAACATGCGGACATTCGATAATTTAATTGTGCATTATTCGGATGATTTTTGATACCCTCCGCAATTATTTCTACGGCTTGTATCATGTTTTCTTGTTCAAAAGCAAGCGAAGAATAATCCAACCAACCTTCCGGATTCGTAGGATCCAACTCGATGACTTTTTTGTAAGCATTCTCGGCTTCTTCCAAAAAGCCCATTTTTTGTTCTAAGTCCGCAAATATATGCCAATAATCGGCATTTTCTTTCTCCAATTCCAAGGCTTTTTTAACGTAATGAATGCCTTCCAACAATCTATTTTGTTTGTCTAAAACAATTCCAATCCCTAACCAAGCTTCTGATAATTCAGCGTCCAATTTAATGGCGCGGTTGTAATTGCTGAGTGCCGATTCCCAATCTTCCATTTTTTCGTAGCACTCGCCAATGTAGTAATACGTAGCGGCTTCGGGCGCTTCGTAATTAAAAGTTTCTCTGTAAACAGCAATGGCTTCTGCATGCTTTTCCATATTCGCCAAGGAATTTGCTTTGTTGAAATAAGCAGAACCAAAATCGGATTTAATCGCAATGGCGTAATCATACGCCATGATGGCTTTTTCGTAAAGTTCTAATTTATTGTAAGCGATGCCGAGGTTGAACCAAGCATTGTGTGAGTAAGGATATTTATCAATGAACGAGTTGTAGTAGCGAATGCTGTCTTCCGTTTTTTCACTTAATTCATAACAAAAGGCGAGTTCGTAAATGGCTGCTTCGTTATCCGGACTTAATTCCAAGGCTTTTTTTAAACAGCGAATAGCATCTCCAAATTGAGAAAGATTTTCGTATTCGAAAGCCATGTAAAGTGCCACTTCATCCGCCATGTCTTCGTTTTCCATTGCTTTTTCATAGCATTCAATGGCTTTCTGTGGCATTTTCATTTGACTGTAAATACCTCCACGAGTCATTTGTATTTCCGGATCGTTTGGTTCAAATTTTTCGGCGTAATCTAAAATAGTTAATGCTTCTGTGGTGCGTTCGGTGGCAGAAAAAAGTTGTGCTTTACGCAGATGGAAAAGTACTGAAAATGGAAAGTGTTCTACGCCTTTTTCAATGGCAACGCCCGCTTTCGAAAAATTATTTTTATCGAAGTAATAATTGATAACGTCTTCGTACTCGTCCACATCAAAAAATACAGCTGTATTTTCCGAAATAGAAGTCTCGAAACGTGCAATCAATACGTCAATGTGTTCACTGTTGTAATTGCCTTGCCCTTTACTCATGTAAATTTTTCTGTAACGAAATTAATAATCCACAAAAGTAATAAATATTAAGGTCTTTTCAGCGATGAATAAAACTATTTCAAATGGTTATTATTAAAAAGCAGAACCAAAATAAACAGCAATATTATCGCATCCGAAAAATTATTTTTTCTTCAACAAAATATCTTTCGCCATTGCATAGGTTCCTTTAGACGAAATGGGCAGCGTAATGGCTTCGTTATATGTTTCGTAGCCCGATTTCTTAATAACAAGTTGGTATTTCTTATTGCCTTTTAGTGTAATGAAATAATCTCCTTCTGCTGCGGAAGAAGTGGCGGCAACTTTCGTTCCAGTAGAATCATTGATGGTGATATCAGCTTCTATCGGAGTGCCTGCTTTGGAATCAAAAATAGATCCTTTGAGAATAGACAAGCCAGTGCTTTTAGAACCACTTTTCATATCCTCGTCCATAACTGGATAATTGCTTAAATCTACTTGATAAATATCGCGTTCTCCCAAACCTCCTTTTCGATCGCTGGCGAAATAACCCGTCTTGCCATCTGCTGCAATCACAAAATTGACATCTTTGTAAATAGTATTGATAGGATAACCTAAATTGACAGGTGTTGTCCATTTCCCATTTACACGCACGCTTTTAAAAATATCGTAGGAACCCATCGAGTTATGCCCTTCGGAGCTAAAGAAAAGTGTTTTGCCATCTCCAGCAATAAACACTCCGCCTTCATCTTCACTCGTATTAATAACAGGACCTAAGTTTTCCGGCTTACCCCATTCGTGAGACGAGATGCGTTTAGAAACATAAATGTCGCCATGACCATAACCACCTGGACGCTCGCTCACGAAGTACAATTCTTTTCCGTCAGGAGAGAGGCAAGCACCGTCTTCGTAATAAGAAGTATTGATAGGTGGACCAAGAGTTTGTGGGGTACGCCATTTTCCAGAAATACTCCGTTTGGAGGTATATATATCGCCTCCTTTAGCCGTTTGAATGTTATTTTTATAGAGAAAAATCTCTTTGCCGTTAGGCGAAATACTGCAACAAGCATCGTGCCCTTCATCATTGATAGAGCCAGGAATCATTTCTGCATCCATCCATTTGTTATTGATGGTATCCCACTTCGAGATGTAAACCTTTTCGAAGTATTTTCCATCGCCTTCCTTGTCAACAGGACTATTTACGCCATTTGGACGGCGTGAGTTGAAAATAAATGTTTTGCCATCGGCAGAAATTGAGGGCGTTTTATCGTCGTATTCAGAGTTAATGGCTTGCCCCATGTTTTCTATTTTTACAGGCACAGGCTTTGCCATCAGTTCTTTGGCAGTATTGCACTGATTCAAATAAAAATCCACTCGACTGTCTGTTAATTTGGATTGTTTTTGAGCAAAGGTGGTTTTAAACGAGGTGAATTCGCTAATCGCTTTATCAATATCTCCGCTTTGTTGATACGCCAAGCCTAAGTCTAAATCCAAGTTCTCGTCTGCTTTTGGGTCTTTTGCTTTTGCCTTTTCTAAGTTGTCAATCGCATCGGTTAAGTTCGCTTGCTGTAAATAACAAGCGCCTATATGAAATAGAACAGTGGCATCATTTGGATGTTCGATGGCTAACTCTTGATAAATTTTTAGAGCAGCTGTATAATTTTCGCCGAGATAGTATTGGTGAGCATTGAAATATTTGAGTTGATCTTTCCCTTTGTCAATTACATTTTGCGCGTAGGTAACATTGCTCAACATTAAGCAGGAGGAAAGCAGGTAATAAAGAGTTGTTTTTTTCATACAGATATAATTTATAAAATCACTTACAGAGCAAATGTAAATTTTATCTGCGTATTTTAAAAAAAAATTATAAAATAGGAGTATGATTTTTTATTAATGAGAATCATTTCTTCTCTTATTTGGACTTAAATCAGTGTAAACAAACAGTGTTTGTTTGAGTGCCAGCAAACAAAAAATTCAAGAAAGCATAATTCCTGCCGCACATGCTTTTTAACATTGTATGCTTTTCTTTCCTTTTCAATGCGCTTTAATGTATTTTCTAATCTATACATC
>JBDTAC010000015.1 GCA_039924845.1 Bacteroidia bacterium | reverse complement strand
GGAAGCTAAAATGAAATGAGAAATCCAAGCCTTGAATTTTTCTTTGCTTCTTTCTTTTGTTTGTAAGACAAAAGTAAAGAAGAAGTAAAAATAATTCTAAGAGATATTTCCTTTTACATTCTTTTTTCAAGTCAAAAGAACATAAGAGAATTTATTTTTTATTATCTTTTTGGCTTAACCCAAAAAGAAACAAAAAACTCAAGAAAACGTTATCGGCTCACGCACATGCAGGCTCAGCCCCCGCTACCTTTTCCGGCTCGCGCTCCGCTTTGAAAAAATATTTTTCCGGCATCGAATTTCGAATAAAATTTTAGCAAAATGAAAGCGTGATGAATTCGGGATTTCAGAGCGTATGCGAGGAAATCACCCGATGAATAGCTTTCAGGAAGCTAAAATGAAATGAGAAATCCAAGCCTTGAATTTTTCTTTGCTTCTTTCTTTTGTTTGTAAGACAAAAGTAAAGAAGAAGAGAAATTAAGAATAAAATCATTATTTTATTGAACCAAATCGGCAAGATACCGATTAATAAAAACGTAGCGAGACGCTACGCTTAACGCAGATGAAAAATGCAAACATTTCTCTGAACATAAATTTATCTCAATATCCAAGCGGAATATATTTCGCACAAATTCTTACTTCTCATGGAATAGAGAATAAGAAAATTCTGATTCAGAAATAAACTTTCAATTACAATTATTCCGAAAACAGATTTGAAAAAATAATTTTTCAAATCTGTTTTTTTCATAGGAACACATGGCGGAGATTTCTTTTTTAATACTTTTTTATTCGACAGTTTCTTTTATGCCCAAATAAAATTTAAGGTACTCACCAAAGTAAAAGCCTAATAAATATTTCTTATTTTTGAAAGCGAAATAATTAAAATAATTGTTTCGCTTTTTTTGTGCTTAACTTGAAAAGTTAAATGGGAAATTTCGGTTACTCCGTATAGTAGGCATTATTAAATACATGACTAAAAGACGCTATTCAATTTCAAATATTATACTAATTCTAATAGGAGCAATCTTGGTATTTGAATTAATCCGAGATTCGATGAGAGAAGGTGATTTTATTGGATATGTTACAGCTGGGAACGCAGTATTACATCATCAAAATATATACTCCGACTATCTTAATACTTGGCCTCCATTCTTTTCTGTCTTTAGCGTTTTATTAGCAATTGGAGATCACCTTAGCAGCTTTTTTATCCGATTTATATGGCTATTTGGCAGCATTATTTCCATGTATTATATTGTTAAAAAGTCAGTTGAAATGATCTTCAAAAAGCCATTGGTTTATATGCGAGGGGATAATGGTATTATAATTCAAGATTTGCTTATAATCATCCCTCTTTTAATTATATTACGATTCATTATGGATAATCTTGCCAATGTCCAAATCAATATATTTATTCTTTTATGTGCCTTACTATGCATTACATTCTTTATAAAAAAAAAGTTCGTTTGGGTAGGTTTTTTGTTAGGCTTAATAATATCACTTAAAGTGTATCCCCTATTTTTTCTCTTTTATTTTTTATATAAACGAGAATTTAAACCTGTGATATGGACCATTCTATTTCTTTTACTATTCAATTCTATTTGCATCCTTGTATTTGGCTTTGAACAAGCCGCTCAATATTATCAACATTGGATTAGTGATGTTGCTCCTCATTCTTATTTAGCCAATCACAAGAACCAATCTATTTTTGGTGCGCTCCTTAGGCTTTTTACTTCTGAAGACGCTGGTCATAATCTGTTTGTAAATATTCTTAATGTAAAACCATATATAATTAAAGGTATTACTTATGTAGTAATAATTGTTGCGTCTATACTTCCTGCATTTCTGTTCAGAAAAAAACTAAAGGAAACAAGTAACCTCAATGCCATTTTAGAATATTCCTTAATATTTACCGCTATTCCCCTTTTATCTCCCGTCTCATGGAAAGCTTATTTTATCTTTCTTTGGATTCCGTATCTTCTTTTGTATGCTATTTTATTTAGAGTAAATACTCAACTAAAAAAAACAACTTTAAATTTACTGAAGTATTTATTCGTGTTGTCCGTTATTCTCAACGTGTGTTCGACAGCAGGAATAGTTGGAAGCCATTTTTCTTGTCTAATGGAAGCATATTCGGCTATTACTTTTGGAACCATACTACTTTTATGTATTCAGCTGTTTGTTGTTATCAGAATAGAAAAATTTGATTTAGGAACCATACTATTTGAAACTCCGCCTAACAAAAAATAAAATCCATTAAATTCGATACTTATTCCGACTGGATTCCTTTGTTTAAAGTGAATTTCTTCAATTGAAAACACTTTTTAATTCGCACCATTGAGGAAGGCGAAAACGTCATTGACATCGTATCCAAAAATCCGGTTGTTTTATTTTCTTTATTTATGATAATCTAAAAAATCACTAAATAAATAATTGAAGATGCCATCCAACAAAGCTACGCAATACAAAAAAATTCATTCGATGGCTGAAACAATAAAATACGTAGATTTGACGCTTCAAAAAAATAATTTTTCAAACACAAAAAACATGACAAAAGAAGTATATATCGTATCTGCTGTACGCACGCCAATTGGTAGTTTCGGTGGAAGTTTAGCAAGTATTCCTGCCACTAAATTGGGCGCTATCGTTATTAAAAAAGCACTCGAAAAAATAAAATTAGATCCCAAAGAAGTTACCGAAGTGTATATGGGAAATGTATTACAAGCCAGTATTGGTCAGGCTCCTGCGCGACAAGCAGCTATTTTTGCAGGCTTGCCAAATACGGTTCATTGCACCACCATTAATAAAGTATGCGCATCTGGAATGAAATCGGTGATGTTGGCTACGCAAAGTATTTTGTTGGGCGATAACGATATAGTGGTGGCTGGCGGAATGGAAAATATGAGTCAGGTGCCGTATTATTTAGACAATGCCCGAAATGGTTATAGATTGGGAAACGGAGTTGTTGTTGATGGTTTGGTGAAAGATGGATTAACGGATGTGTACAACAATTATCACATGGGAAATGCCGCTGAATTATGTGCAAAAGAATGCCATATTTCGCGTGAAGACCAAGACGCTTTCGCGATAGAATCTTACAAACGTTCTGCTGCTGCTTGGGCAGCTGGGAAATATAATGAAGAAGTTGTTCCAGTTGAAATTCCTCAGAAGAAAGGCGATCCGATTGTTTTTAAAGAGGACGAAGAATATAAAAATGTGAAATTTGATAAAATTCCGGAGTTGAAACCTGTTTTCCAAAAAGAAGGAACAGTAACTGCTGCCAATGCTTCTACGTTGAATGATGGCGCTGCAGCTTTGGTATTGATGAGCAAAGAAAAAGCAGAACAATTGGGCATCAAACCTTTGGCAATTATTAGGGGATATGCGGATGCCGAACAAGCTCCAGAATGGTTCACTACTGCGCCAGCTAAAGCCTTGCCGAGAGCAATCGCGAAAGCAAAATTAAACATTTCCGACATTCAATATTTTGAAATCAACGAAGCGTTTTCTGTCGTTTCACTGGCAAATAATAAAGAATTAAAATTAGATGCTTCTAAAGTAAATGTCAATGGTGGTGCGGTTTCTTTAGGACATCCGCTGGGTTGTTCTGGTGCGCGAATTTTAGTTACGCTTATCAATGTGTTGAAACAAAACAAAGCAAAATACGGTGCTGCCGGAATTTGTAATGGCGGCGGCGGCGCCAGTGCCATGGTGATTGAAGTTGTTTAAGGTTTCAAGTTTATTGTTTCATGTTTCAAAAATATATTTTTTATGGCAACAATAAAACGATATGAAGAACTCGAAATTTGGAAAAAAGCAAGAATATTGTGCCAGAATATTTTTCAAATAATTCATACCGATAATTTTCAAAAAGACAGAAAATTACTGGATCAAATAAATGCATCCAGCGGTTCTGTAATGGATAATATTGCCGAAGGTTTTGAGCGTGATAGTAAAAATGAGTTTAGACAATTTTTAAGTATAGCGAAAGGTTCGTGCGGAGAAGTACGTTCTCCACTTTACAGAGCATTTGATAGAAAATATTTATCTGACGAAAAATTTGAAGAGTTGCGTAGTTTTTCGGAAGAAATAAGTAAACAATTAAGTGCTTTGATAACTTATCTAAATAAGTCGGACATTAAAGGAATTAAGTATAAAACTTGAAACTAAAAACAATAAACCTGAAACCATAGGAATGTTCGGAATTTGTACCTTAAGCATTGTTCCTTGCCGCAAAGAACCTGCACATCGCAGCGAAATGGTAACGCAACTTTTGTTTGGCGAACATTTTAGTATTCTCGAAAAAAAAAATTCTTGGTGCCGAATTAAAATCGCGCACGATGCTTACGAATGTTGGGTGGAACAAAAACAAATTACCGAAATCAGCGAAAAAAGTTTTTTGTTGTTGAATAAAACGCCTGCGAATTTTGCGCTTGATTTGGTTCAAATTGTTTCCGCACAAAATCCTGAAATGCTTTTTCCAATTGTTATCGGAAGTATTCTGCCTTCCTTGAAAAATAAAGATTTTAGTATCGAGAAAAATAAATTTTCGTACGAAGGTCAAGCCAAAAAAATCATCAAATTTTCTAAGAATTCAATAGTTGAAAATGCCTATCTTTTTCTGAATACGCCTTATTTGTGGGGCGGACGATCGCCTTTCGGGATTGATTGTTCGGGATTTACGCAAATCGTTTATCGCTTAAGCGGAATGAATTTACAGCGAGATGCACATCAACAAGCTACTCAAGGCGAAACACTTAATTTTGTAGAAGAAGCAGAGTCCGGAGATTTGGCTTTTTTTGATAATGAAGACGGAAAAATTATTCATGTCGGCATTGTACTTCCTGAAAATAAAATCATTCACGCTTCTGGAAAGGTGCGCGTGGATACGCTCGATCATTACGGTATTTTTAATGTTGCCGAAAAAAAATATTCGCATACGTTGCGTTTATTGAAACGAATGGATTAGAATTTTTATCAAAAAAAGTCTCTGGAAAAATATTTTTTCGAATAGTATTTTTCGTCTTCAAAAAAATATTTTTTCAACCCCGTTTTTTCAAATCTTTTTAACTCTACGCAAAGATGGTATCTTTGCGAAATGATTCCGCTCAAATACAAATTAGTATTTCTTTCCGTTTTAAGCGGATTATTACTCGCTTTAGCTTGGCCCACGTATGGTTTCGCGCCATTGTTGTTTGTAGGGTTTGTTCCATTGTTGGCGCTCGAAAAAATAATTTTTCAAAACCAAAATCGCTATAAAAACATACACGTTTTTTTATACGCTTATTTAGCATTTATTATTTGGAACGTAATTGCAACTTGGTGGGTGGTGGAAGCCTCACTAATTGGCGGAATTATGGCGATGGTTTGCAACACGTTGTTGATGTCGTTGGTGTTTATGCTGTTTCACATTACGCGGAAAAGAACAAATGAAATTACCGGTTATTTTGCGCTTGTTTCGTACTGGATTTCCTTCGAATACATTCATTTGAATTGGGATTTGAGTTGGCCTTGGCTAACGCTCGGAAATGGATTTTCATCGTATTATAAATGGATTCAATGGTATGAATTTACAGGAGTTTTTGGTGGCGGCTTGTGGATTTTAATTGTCAATATTTTTATTTTTATCATCATCAAAAAGATATTTTTTGAGAAAAAAAATTGGCAACAACAATGGAAAAGAATAGTCTTTATTCTCGCGCTAATTGCAATTCCTATTGTAATTTCTTTGCATCGTTATAATACGTATCAAGAAACAAAGAATCCAGTAAATGTTACTATGGTTCAGCCAAACGTGGATCCGTATACCGAAAAATTTAATGGTAATTTTCAGGAGCAAGTACAAAAAATGTTGACGCTCGGAAAAACAAAAATTGATACCAACACAGATTATTTAGTATTTCCGGAAACCGCACTAACAGAGGATATTTGGGAAAGAGAATTTCAAAATTCGTTTAGTATTTCCGCCATAAAAATATTTTTACGAAATTATCCGCACTTAAAAATTGTGATCGGAGCCACTACCAATCGTGCTTATAATAAAGGTGATACCATTTCGGCAACGGCTCGTAAATTTACGGATTCTGATCAATATTACGATTCGTACAATACCGCGCTGCAATTGGATAATTCTGCCAGTATTCAAGTATATCATAAATCAAAATTAGTTCCCGGTGTGGAAAAAATGCCTTTTCCTGCATTGATGAAACCTTTCGAAAAATTAGCCATTAATTTAGGCGGAACAACCGGAAGTTTAGGTGTTCAAAACGAACGCTCTGTTTTTTATGCACGCGATAAAAAAGCGATTGTGGCACCCGTTATTTGTTACGAATCTATTTACGGAGAATTTGTAGGAGGCTATATTCTCAAAGGTGCGAACTTGATCTTTATCATCACAAACGATGGTTGGTGGGGAAATACGCAAGGTTATCAGCAACACAAAACCTACGCCAGTTTGCGCGCCATTGAAACACGCAGAGATATTGCACGCTGCGCCAATACAGGCACTTCGTGTTTTCTGAATCAACGAGGTGATATTTCTCAAGCAACTGATTGGTGGCAACCAGCGGTGATACAAGGTGTAGTAAATACTAATTCTGTTATTACGTTTTACTCGGAACACGGCGATTACATTGCACATTTATTGATGTATTGCGCCGCTATTTTAGTGTTGTTTACCGTTTTCGGAAAATTATTCTGGAAAAAAAAAATTGAATAAATAAGGTCCCGAAAAATTATTTTTTTGAAACCAAAAGCTTGTACCATTAAATTGAATGGTTATCGAATGCAACATTTGTGAAACCATTTTGCGTAAGCCAAAAGGTTTCGTCCTGAAAAAAAACTGCTATTTTAATTTCTCCTCTCGGAGAAGTATAAAATATAATTTCGTTTGGTTGGGAATTCTTTTTTTTACTCATTCTACTATACTTTTAAAAATCCCAACTCATACTAAGCATCTTTCACATCTTCTTCGCTGGTGGCTTCTTGTAATTTTTTAAAAAGTGTCATAAATTAGTTCAATTTCTATTTTAATAAATTCACATTTTCGTTCTCTTCAAAATAAATCATTTTTTCATTTCAAATTGGTATCGAGAAATGGCAAATTGACTCATGTGGTAAATTTACAATTCTTGTTTGATTTTTATCCTTTTAGTTATTTTTTAGATCCGATTCTTTTTTCTGCCAATGAAATGGCACTATTTACACGTTTTCATTTGGGTTGATTTTAGATAAATCATCCATTTTTCGGCAATCCTCGTCGTTTTTATTGTATAGATAATTGAGTTGAAACGGAGTAAAGTTTACCTGAACGTGAGGCACGTTTACCTCATCGTATGACACGTTTACCTGAACGTGAGGCACGTTTA
>JBDTAC010000014.1 GCA_039924845.1 Bacteroidia bacterium | reverse complement strand
CTGCGCACGGTAGTTTGCTTGTAATAGGTAAAATCAACTCCGCTTCGTTGTCTCAGAATAGTAATAATCTGGTTAAAAGCATCTTCATCATCTTTTGGTAAATTCTTCTCACTATCCTTATATCCTTTATACGTCTGCATAATATGCAAGAGCTTTTCGGGCATCTTTTCGGGAGGCAAAACAAAATCTACAACCTCTGAATCTTCTGCATTTTTAGGCATTTCACCATATTTTGTCGATTGCTGATCCTGCGCTAAGGTTATTCCTCCATGTTCTTTTATTGCCTTTAATCCTAATGTTCCGTCGGAGCCAGTGCCAGAAAGCACAATCCCCACAGCCAGACTTTGATGAACCTCGGCAAGTGATGTAAAAAACACATCGATTGTTGTATTTGTTTTTATTTTATTTCTTGGAGTAAGCTTCAAAACACCATCTGTCGATGTGAGTGCTTTGTTTTCAGGAATAACATATATATGATTGGGTGCAAGATGAATGTCGTCGGTAATTTCAAGTACGGGGATTTCAGTTTCCCTAGAAAGAATAGCAGATAGAATACTTTCATGATTTGGATCCAGATGCTGTACTAACACATACGCCATTCCCGAGTCATTAGAAATGGCTTTAACAAATTGCTTAAAGGCATCAAGACCTCCAGCCGATGCGCCTATACCTATTATTGGAAAATCCTGTTCAGTCTCAGGAGGAGAGAGTGTATCAATTTTCTTTTTTGATGACATCGTTTTGGGATATTATATTTCTCCAAAGATAATCTTTAATATTGATTTTGTCCTTTTGCTTAATTATGTGCACTAATTATGTTTTAAAGCCATCCTTCTTGCAGTCTATAGGTTTAGTTTATAATGCGTAAAATCACCGCCCATTAATGGACGGTGATTTTAGTAAGAATGATTAGAGCGCTTTAATAATTGCGTCAAATTCTTCTTTTGTCTTGCCAAGCTTTTTTTGAATTTTTCCAAGCATTTCATCTTTTTTACCTTCATTAAACATCAGATCATTATCTGTTAAGACAGCAAATTTTTGTTTAAGCTTCCCTTTTTGTTCATTCCAGTTCCCTTTTACTTCGGTAGTATTCATTTTGTATAGTTTAAATTAAAATTAGTAGTGATTTTTTACAATGCAAAGGTGGGTTCTTTAACTTGAATAGAGTTTACATAATTATGGAAATAAATTATATAGTTCACACATAGTTACCAGAACAATTAAGCAATCTGAGGGAGTGTTTAGTCAATCTCATTGAACGATGACGCAATCTGAGGGAGCGATTAACCAATCTCATTGAACGATGACGCAATCTGAGAGAGCGATTAACCAATCTCATTGAACATTTACGCACCTGCTTCGAGCAATTAAGCAAATGCACCGAACGATGACGCACCTGCAAGTATCAATTAACGAACTGTATCAAGTATTGACGCTCCTGCTAACAATTGAATGAATACCATTATCGGATTGAATTAACATCTTTTAACGGAACTAATCTTGAAAAGGCATAAATAGTCTGTTACTTTGCACTCTCCTTCAATAAGGGTTTAATTTTAAACCCCACATAAAAAAAGTGGTAAAAATGTAACTTATTTACACAATTGTGTAACACGCAAATAGCTTGATTTTTTTTACTTTGTAACCTTACTTAATATTAATTTAATCAAATAAAGAACATAACTTAAAAAATAAAATCATGGAAACACAAACTGAAATAAAAAAAAACACAGTAACCAGCAAAAAAGTGCTAAATGTATTAATAACTGGCAGCACCAGCGGGATAGGACTTGGCATCGCAAAGGCATTTGCTAAAGCAGGACACAACATTATATTTAATGGACTGGAAAAAGAAGGTCCTGATATTGCAAATGCAGTAGCAAAGGAATTTAGTGTCGGCACTATGTATTCTGCAGCCAATATGCTTAATGCTCCTGAAATAGTTGCAATGGTGCAACAAGGTGAAGCTAAATTCGGAAGTATTGATGTATTGATAAATGATGCAGGTATTCAATATGTGTCGCCAATTGAAGAGTTTCCTGACGCAAAATGGGATGCGATTATTGGGATTAACCTCAGTGCATCTTTCCACACTTCAAAAGCGGTTTGGAGCGGAATGAAAAAACAAAAGTTTGGAAGGATAATCAATATTGCTTCAGCTCACGGATTGGTTGCCTCTGAATTCAAATCGGCTTACGTTGCATCAAAACATGGTCTTGTGGGACTTACAAAAGTTTTGGCGCTGGAAGGAGCTGCATTTGGAATAACTGCAAATGCCATTTGCCCAGGTTATGTAAAAACTCCTTTGGTAGATAAACAAATTGCAGATCAGGCGATAGCTCATGGCATAAGCAAAGAAAAAGTGGTAAATGAGGTTATGTTGGGCCCGCAAGCAATTAAAGAATTTGTTGATATAGAAGCCATAGGAGCATTAGCTCTTTATTTAGTAGGACCAAATGCAAAAATGATAACGGGTGCCTCTCTTTCCATTGACGGAGGCTGGACAGCACAATAAACTACATTATGGCAAAGACTAAGAAAGCAATAACGCTTGCACTCCAAGGAGGTGGTTCACATGGAGCATTTACATGGGGCGTATTGGAAAAAATGTTTGAAGAGAACGTATTTGATATAAAAGGAATGTGCGGAACGAGTGCAGGCGCAATAAATGCAGGCATTGCTGTATATGGATATCATAAAAATGGGAATCAGGGCGCAATAGACTTGCTAAGTAAGTTTTGGAAGCGTCTTTCAAAAGAGTCTGCTTTTTCTCCTGTACAGCCTACATTGCTTGATAAGATGGTTTCAGCAGGAAATATGGAATACTCTTTGGGGTATAATATGTTTAACTTTATGAGTAGTTACTTATCTCCTGCACAATGGAATCCATTTGACATAAATCCATTAAAGGATATTTTGAATGACCTCATAGATTTTAAAGAGTTGCATGAAAGTAAAATAAAACTATTTGCCTGTGCTACTAATGTAAAAACAGGGCAGGCAAAAATATTTGACTTAGAGAATATCAGTGTGGATGCTTTATTAGCATCCACTTGTCTGCCAACAATATATAAGGCTGTTGAAATTGATAATGAGTATTATTGGGATGGCGGTTATCTTGGAAATCCACCTCTTTTTCCACTCATTAAAGGTACAGATACAAGTGATATCCTTCTTCTTCAGATAAATCCTAACAGGGTTAATAAAGTTCCCAAAAGGGCAGATGAGATACAACATCGTATTAATGAACTAAGCTTCAATGCAAGTCTTATTGCAGAATTGCGTTTGATACATTTTAAAAATCGCATTTTATCAGAAGGGTTTAATATGAATGGTATGCTGAGAAAGATCCGCTATCATTCTATTTGCGCCGATAATGCACTCGAAGAGTTTGACGTGTCAAGTAAATCGAATACTTCATGGGATTTTATTAATCTACTAAGGAACCGAGGAAGAGAATACATGACAGAATGGCTTGCCAAAAATTATGAAATGGTAGGAAATGAGGCTTCAGCCGATTTTTCAAAAGAAATAGAAAACGAATATGGAGGTTAACAACATGGACAAGAAAACGATTCTTAAAACAGCTTACGGAATGCCTATTGCATCTCCGGCATTTAACAGACCACCATTACAATTTTACCGGCGGGAGATACTTAATATAACCTATAAGACGGATATTGACCTGCTCAGAAAATTTGTTCCTGAGCCCTTGGAAGTGATTGAACCACTGGTGAAATTTCAGGTTATAAAAATGCCGGATGTCCCTGGCTGCGGCACCTTTTTTGAAAGTGAGCAATTAATTACAGTTCATTATAAAGGACAAATAGGGACATATATGCACCTACTCCTTGTGCCTAACATGGCAGCGCTCGCTTTTGGACGTGAAATGTTCGGATATGCAAAGAAGGTAGGATATCCTGAGTTGAAGGTTGATGGAGATACTCTTGTAGGTACCATTCATTATGGTAATGAAAGAATTGCAATGGCAACCATGGGGTATAAGTTCAAAAGATTAGATAAAGAAGAGGTTAAAAAGAGCTACTACTCTCCAATCTTTACCCTGAAAATAATTCCTGCTCCAGACGATACATTGGCAATATGCCAATTGGTAAAAATCGTTGAAACAGATATTGTAATTCACGAAGCTTGGTCAGCACCAGCAGCCCTGCATATTATTCCACATGCATTGGCTCCTTTACATTTGCTTCCAGTACACGAAATAGTTTCAGCACAACATATTATTTGCGACCTAACAATAAATACGGGTGAAGTAGTATGCGATTATCTTAAGTAAGATAGATACGAGTATGTGTGCTTCACATTAAATTTAATAATCTAAATACTTTAATAATTCTAACCTTTAAAAAACAAAAAAAATGAAAACAACACTCAATGAAAAAGCCGAAAAAATTAAAAAAACAATTAACGGCACAACGGAGAAATCCAAAGAAACCATCAGGGAACTTATTGACACCAATAACAAGCACATAGATGCTGCGTTGGACTCTAATTTTAAAATGGTTGATTCAATAAAAAAATCTTTTGGTCAAAAGCCAATGAATGGTTCTGTTACAGAAACATTGAAAAGTACTTTTGGAAAATCTGTTGAACTTGCAGAAGATTCACTGGACAGCATAATTAATTCTTACACGCGTCAGATGGAACATAATGTTGATTTTAATACAAAATTAGTTGATGCCATCAAGGAATCTAAAAGCGATACTCCTGAAAAAGTTCTTGAATTAATACAAGAGAACTTCGAGGCTTCACGTAAATTAACAACAGAAAATACCAAAGAGATATTGGATTTCTACAATAAGCACACAAATTTGGCGCTGAATTTCAATAAAAAATTTACTGAAAATATCACTGCTCAAATAGAAGCGATTTCCAATGTGCAAAATGATGGACAGAATAAATTTACTTCTTGGGCTTCTCAGTGGTGGAAAGAAAACGAGAAAAAATAATTTATTACTTTTTTCCTCACCTACGTAAAATAAGCATTGTTGATGTAAGCCATTTTCGATACTTACATCAATAATGCTTATTTTGTATAAAAACCAACAAATGAAAAAGACAGATATCTCAACCATACAGGAATTAACAGAAAGGATTACAGGGGCGACTCAGAAAATTATCAAAAATTATTTGGATAATAATACTGGCTATAACCACGATAACAGGGACATTGTAAATACCTACACAGAATTCGGAACAAAATTGATGGCGAATCCTGAAGAGGGAGAAAAGATACAAGAATTATTTAAGGGATTTTTAAATAGTCAACAGGAATTGTGGAAACACGTTGCTGAAAGGCAATCTAGTAAAGATGTAGAATACAAGCCTCTTATTGCTCCATCTGCAGATGATAAGCGTTTCAAATCTCCTGAATGGGATGAAGCTCCTTATTATTTTGATTTCGTTAAACAAAGTTACTTATTGACTTCAAAGTTGATGACAGAAATAGTTGATACTGTTGATATGGCAGACAAATCAAAGAAGAAACTTGCTTTTTATACGAAACAATATATTGATGCCTTTTCTCCTTCAAATTTTATAGCAACTAATCCCGAAGCAATCAAATTGGCTCAACAAACAAATGGGCAGAGTTTAATAGATGGCTTCAAAAATCTTTTATCAGATATTGAAAAAGGAGGAATTACACAAACGGATATGTCGGCTTTTGAACCAGGTAGGAACATTGCCATCACTCCAGGTGCAGTAATTTTTGAAAATGAATTAATGCAACTTATCCAATATTCACCTTCTACTAAAAAAGTGTATGAAACGCCCTTATTAATAATTCCTCCTTGGATTAATAAATATTATATCCTTGACCTTCGTCCTGAGAATTCACTTGTCCGTTTTATAGTTGACAGTGGCATTACAACATATATGATTTCTTGGAAAAATCCAACTCCTTATATGAGAAATATCACTTTTGATAAATATGTGGAAGAAGGTGCTATTAAAGCAATTGAAGTTGTTCAATCTATTTCAAAATCAAAAAAAATAAACACATTGGGTTATTGCCTTGGTGGAACATTATTGGGAACAACACTTGCTATCTTGGCTAAAAAAACAGCACAGAAAGATAATCCTGTCAATACAGCAACATTTTTAGCCACAATGATTGACTTTTCGGACGTCGGTCCAATGGGAGATGTTATTGATCATGCTTTGATAAGCAAATTAGAACGTGGGGAATTATTGGAAGAGGGAATTATGCACGGACACGATATGGAGCGAGCTTTTAACCTCATTCGTGCCAACGATTTGATTTGGAGTTATGTTGTAAGTAATTACCTCAAAGGGAAATCTCCAACGTCCTTTGATGTGATGTATTGGACGAATGACAATACAAATTTGCCCGCAAAAATGTATCTCTTTTATTTAAGATATATGGTTTTGGAAAATAAGCTAAGCCGGAAAAATGCTTTAAGAATTTGCGACACACTTATTGATATAGGCAAAATTGAAACTCCATCTTTTGTTATTGGTATGGAAGAAGATCATATTTCTCCAGTACGTACAAACTTCACAACCACCGAACTTTTAAGTGGACCTGTTGAATTTATACTTGGAGAATCAGGACATGTAATGGGCGTGGCGAATCCGCCTGCTAAGAAAAAATATGGTTATTACCTAAATGGTAAACTCGAAAATGGATTTGAAAAATGGAAAGAGACAGCGAAGTTTCATGAAGGAAGTTGGTGGACTCCGTGGAGTGAACGGCTGATAAAAAAATCAGGAAAGCAGGTTGTGCCTATTAAATCTCTTGGTAACACCAAATATAAAGTAATAGAACCAGCACCTGGAAGATATGTGAAAGAGAAGTGTTCTGAAAATATTCATAAAAAAAAGGACAACAATAAAAAAGCACAAATGACAAAAAGTAAAATGAACGGAGTTAATGTATGAGAAAAAAGAATAACAAAATAGCCTTAGTTACTGGCGGTACCGGCGGTATGGGAACTGCGATTTGTGAAAGACTATACAAAGATGGATATACCGTAGTAGCTAATTATAAGGATTTTACAAAAGCGATGAAGTGGCGAGAAGAAGCAAAAAAGTGGCGAGAAGAAGTGCTTAAGATGGGTATTGATGTAAAAATTGCCCAAGGCGATATTTCCGATTATAAATCTGCTGAAAATATGATTCGTGAAATCAATGAAGAAATCGGACCGATTGACGTGTTGGTTAATAATGCAGGAATTACAAGAGATTCGGCACTTCATAAAATGACACCAGAACAATGGTACGAAGTGATAAATACAAATCTTAACAGTGTATTCATCTGCTCAAGGCTCGTGATTGAAGGTATGATTGCAAAAGGTTGGGGACGCATTATCTGTATTTCTTCCGTTAATGGACAGAAAGGACAATTTGGACAAACCAATTATGCAGCAACAAAAGCTGGTATGTATGGATTTACAAAATCACTCGCTTTGGAAGTTGCCAAAAAAGGTATTACAGTTAATACGGTTTCTCCAGGTTATGTGGGAACAGCAATGGTAATGGCAATTAAAGAAGAAATAAGAGATAAAATTATACAGCAAATTCCGATGGGACGTTTAGGTACTCCTTCCGAAATCGGGGATGCGGTAAGTTATTTAGCTTCGGATGAAGCACGCTACATTACCGGTGCTAACATTGCCATCAACGGAGGTTTACACATGTTTTAATTTTTCTACGCCTATGCTTTTTAAAACCAGTGATGAGCTAAATTTATATTATGAACTGATTGGGAATCCCAAATCAAAAAACTATATCCTTTTTTTGAATGGTATTTCTCAATCTACCGTTGCGTGGAACCTGATACTTCCTGCATTTACGGAAAATTATCGTATTATTTTATGCGATTTTATTTTCCAGGGACAATCCGATAAAAAAGGCGATGTGCGTAGTTTTGATCAACATGCCGCGGATATTTATGGGTTAATAAATTTCCTTAAGATTGACAAGATCACTCCCATTGGCATATCCTACGGAAGTTTAGTGGCACAGCATTTTGCGCTGAACTATCCTGAAAAAGTAAATAAACTTGTATTGCTCTCTACCTTTGCTCATAAAACACCTTATTATAATGCTATTGAATATTCATGGGAGCGTACTCTGGACGCAGGAGGCTATGCACTCATGTTGGATGTTATGCTTCCTATGGTATTAGGAAAAAATTATTTTGAACATCCACTAGTTCCTATTGATACACTCAGATCCATGCGTCAAATAACGAATAACGATCCTGATGCACTTAAGAAACTAATGAAAGCCACCAAACAAAGAGGGGATTATCGCGAGAAATTAAAAAAAATAAAATGCCCGACATTGATTGTCCATGGAGAAAATGATACTCTATTACTTATAAACATGGGTAGAGAGGTAGCTGAGTCCATTTCTGGAAGTAAGTTTGAAATCATTAAAGGTGTCGGACACACACTTAATTTGGAGGCAGCTCCTCAGATTACAAAATTAATTACGGAATTTATTTAAAAAAATTCCGAATCTATCGATACACTTGCTTTATTACTGGTTACAGATAATGTCTCTATGATTACTGGAGCGACTTTACCGGATTGATGGAGCTTGGACAGCGCAATGAACAATTCGAATTTTACAGAATAGTCTGTTTATTGAATGTTGATTTATACCCAATATTTCTTTTTTATATTTCAATACGGTCTGTAGCAATTTCTAAATGATAAAGATCATTTGAGTTATCTATTCCCGTCATCGAAAAACCTAATTGATGTGAGTACTTTTGATTTGCTTGAAATATAACAAATACTCTCCCCTAAATGGGAACAGCACATTAAATTCAAGTCTAAAAAAACAAAAAGCAAATTTAGACTACGTATATGCGACAATAGATATAGTCTGCATAAATTTATTTAAAGATGTGATAATAATGTAATTTATTTTCACAATTGTGTAATACACAAGGGGCTTGAGTTTTTCATCTTTGTACCGTCATCTGAAAAAATATTTTTTTGACAAGAAATTTCATCTAAAAAAATCTAATAATTCTAACTTTTAAAAAACAAAAAAAAATGAAAACAACACTCAATGAAAAAGCCGAAAAAATTAAAAAGACAATTAACGGCACAGCGGAGAAATCCAAAGAAACCATCAGAGAATTTATTGACACCAATAACAAGCACATAGGTGCTGCGTTGGACACTAATTTTAAAATGGTTGATTCAATAAAAAAATCTTTTGGTCAAAAGTCAATGGATGATTCTGTTACGGAAACATTGAAAAACACATTTGGAAAGTCTGTTGAACTTGCAGAAGATGCGCTTGACAGTATTATTAATTCATATACGCGTCAGATGGAACAGAATGTTGATTTTAATACAAAATTAATTGACACCATCAAAGAACACAAAAGCGGAACTCCTGAAAAAGTTCTTGAATTAATACATGAAAATTTCGAAGCTTCACGTAAGTTAACAACAGAAAACACCAAAGAAATATTGGATTTCTATAATAAGCACACAAATTTGGCACTAAATTTCAATAAAAAATTTGCTGAAAATATCACTGCTCAAATAGAAGCGATTTCCAATGTGCAAAATGATAGTCAGAATAAATTTACCTCGTGGGCTTCTCATTGGTGGAAAGAAAATGAAAAAAAGTAGTATCTGAAATATACAATATTTTTTCATAGATGTTTAATGGAACAAAGATGAAGGGATTCACCTTTGTTCCTTGATTTAAAATACTAAATTAAAATACTAAACTTAAAACTTAAAATTATGGATTATTATAATTATCACTTCTGGGGAATGAACTTTATCTGGTGGTTCCTATGGATTATCGTATTGATTTGGATTTTCGCTATTCCTTATAATATTCCAGGACAGCGAACACAAAAAGATTCTCCGCTTGACATTTTGAAGAAGCGTTTCGCTTCAGGAGAGATTACAAAAGAAGAATTTCAGGAACATAAGAAAATTCTATTTGAGGATTTTACTAAATAGACTGAAAGAATAAAAAAAACAGGGAATACTGGATGACAGCAGGAACTGAGGACTGGGTAACAGCGGAACTGAGCAAATATCAAATATTACATAAATGGAAAGTACAATGCCTTTGGATTAACCATAAGGAGACTTCCATACGGAGTTTTCTATATTCTTTATGGTCTTGCAATTTTAATACCTGTATTAGCTGTTGGAGTTAGAAGACTACTTGATGTGGAAAAAGTGGTTGGATGATTTTAATAGCACTGATTCCATTAATTGGTACTATTTGGTTATTAGTTCTAATGGTTACAGATAGTAATCTTGGAGAAAATCAATATGGTGCAAATCCGAAAAAAGCAACGTTATTAATTAGATTATAAACGATAAAACGGGAATTTGTATTAGCGTATTAATAAATTACACAAAATGAAAAACGATTCATCAAAAAAATTGGCAGTCGTTGAGGATAAAGAAGAGAATGTTTTAGCCCAAATGGGGAAACAATTTGTGTTTTCACGCAGTTTTTCATCAAAAGAGATGAAGACTTTTGCAGAACTTACAGGTGATAATAATCCTATTCATCAATCAGAAGAGTTTGCGAAACAATCCATCTTTAAACAGAGAATTGTCCCAGGTGTTTTACTGATGAGTATGTTTTCGAAAATTTTTGGAACACTGCCTGATAATAGTGGCATTTATGAATTTCAATCTTGTCAATTTATTAAACCTGTTTATTTGGATGAAACGGTAAAAGCAATAGTTGAACTATCTTCTGTAGATAAAATAAAAAATGTTGGGACATTTTCTACTAAGTGTTTTAAGGGACAAGACGAATTAGTGCTTTTGGGTGAGGCGAAAGTTAAATTCCAGAAAAAAAAATTCAATTAATAAATTTGTTTTTACGAAATAATAACACTCGCCTAAATAAATAAAAATGAAAAAAGAAATTTACATAGTATCAGCCGTACGCACAGCAATCGGCTCATTCGGAGGATCACTTGCATCGGTAGGGGCTACAAAATTAGGCGCTGCGGTAATTAAAGGCGCGCTCGCAAAAATAAAGTTAGATCCGAAAGAAGTACAGGAAGTTTTAATGGGTTGCGTGTTAGAAGGAAATCTCGGACAAGCTCCCGCGCGTCAAGCCGCAATTTTTGCCGGATTACCAAGCTCGGTTATCTGCACTACTATAAATAAAGTTTGCGCATCAGGAATGAAAGCTATGATGCAAGGTGTGCAAAGTATTTTATTGGAAGATGCGGACGTAGTTGTTGTTGGAGGCATGGAAAACATGAGTTCTGTACCATTCTATGATGAAACGCATCGTTGGGGACATAAATTTGGCGATATAACACTGATAGACGGATTAGCAAAGGATGGACTTACAGATGTATATCATCATTCTGCAATGGGAAATGCAGCAGACCTTTGTGCAAAAAAATATAATATCTCGCGTAAAGAACAAGATGATTTTGCCATTGAATCATACAAACGCGCTGCAAAAGCATGGAAGGAAGGTAAGTTTAAGGAAGAAGTTATTTCGATAGAAGTTCCGCAACATAAAGGTGAACCTATCCAATTTAGCGAAGACGAAGAATACAAAAAAGCAGATTTTAAAAAAATATCCGAGTTAAAACCCGTTTTCACGAAAGACGGCACAAGCACAGCGGCAAATGCATCAAAAATAAATGATGGAGCAGCAGCACTTGTATTGATGAGCAAAGAAAAGGCGGAAGAATTGGGATTAAAACCAATTGCGAAAATTTTAGCTTACGCAGATGCTGCACAAGATTCGGAATGGTTTACTACTTCTCCATCACTTGCCGTTCCGAAAGCAGTTGTAAAAGCAGGATTGCAAATGAGCGATATTAATTATTTCGAACTTAACGAAGCATTTTCAGTGGTAGGAATTGTTAATACACAACTAATGAAACTTGATTCTGCAAAAGTAAATGTCAATGGCGGTGCAGTTTCTCTTGGTCATCCCTTAGGATGTTCTGGTGCCCGCATTATTGTTACGCTCATAAATGTACTCAAGCAAAATAAAGCGAAGTATGGTGCTGCTGGAATCTGCAATGGCGGTGGTGGAGCCAGTGCAATGGTTATAGAGAATTGCTAATTAAAATTTGGATATCTGAATTCGACTTTATAGCTCAATAAATTTGTTACAAAAAATTAATACTAAAAATATGAAAGCAGCAGTTGCGGTTTATAATTCACATGAAAAAGCTTTTAACGCAATAAGAGTTTTAGACAAAGAACATTTTCCCATGAAACATATTTCAATGATGGGCAAAGCGGAGTTAATAGATGACCATTTACATGTCATATCTAACGAAGAGATTAGTATCGCTGCACCAATAGCAATCGGATCCATCATTGGTTTGCTTACTGGCATAGGAGTTTTTGCTATACCCGGACTTGGATTTTTATTTGGTGCCGGAGCGTTAATTGGAACAATTGCCGGCTTTGATTTTGGATTGATTGGAGGAATTGCAGTAGCATTCACCAAATTAGGTTTTAAAAAAGATACAGGAATTAAATTCGAGAAGCATATCAAAGAAGGAAATTTTTTGGTTGTAGTTCAGGGTAATGAGGAAGAGATTGAAAGAGCAAAAAAAATACTCCATACCGAAGGAACGCACTTAGAACTTGATAATCATTAATAATAAAATATTCAGTTACTCATTCAAAATGGAAAGTATCTGCAAAACAATCTAAACTAATTTATCTATAACAATGAAAATCACGACTAAAAAGTCAGGTGTATATATCACAGGGATTGGGCAAATGCAAATGCAAAAAAATACTGAATTAAGTATTCGGGAAATGGGTGCCAAAGTAATACACCAAACCATGGAAAATGCAGGAATAGAAAAGGTTGACGCTATTTATATAGGTAATATGTTGTCTGGCATATTATCCAATCAACAACAATTAAGATCGCTTATTGCAACTACAGCAGGTTTAAAAGGCACTGAAGCAGTTACAATAGAAGCTGCATGCGCATCTGGCGGAGCTGCTATAAGAGTAGGTTTTATGGCAATAATGAGTGGACTTTGCGATACAGTGGCTGTGTGTGGTTTGGAAAGAATGTCGCATGGAGATAAAGATTTTGTTACTCGCGCAATTGCCACAGCTTGTGATTGGGAAAATGAAGGCAGTAAAGGAGAATCTTTTATTACACTCAATTCAAGGTTAATGAAAATGTATATTGATAAGTATAAAATGGCAGACAATTCTTTTGGAATGTTTAGCGTCAATGCGCACAAAAATGCTAACTCCAACCCCAATGCCTTATTTCATAAAGAAATATCTATTGAGGATTATCTGAATTCTAAGTTTATTTCTGATCCAGTGAGGCTCTACGATGCTTCTCCTGTTTGCGATGGTGCCGCAGCTATAATACTTTCCAAATACCCAAAAAATATTAATTATTCTATTAGCATTCCTCAGGTAAAAATAACTGGCTCCGCTTCTGCAACAGAATTTGTATCCATCAGCGACCGTGCTAATCCATTGGCTGCAGAGGGTGTTCAAATGTCGGGCAGAAAATCATTACAAATGGCAAATGTTACAACTAAAGATATTGATTTTTTTGAACTTCACGATGCCTATTCTATCATTTCAACGCTCTCCTTAGAAGCGATGGGATTTGCAAAACAGGGAGAAGGATGGAGACTTGCAGCAGAAGGAGAAATATTCAGAGATGGAAAAACACCTGTTTCCACTTTTGGAGGATTAAAAGCAAGAGGTCATGCCATTGGCGCATCTGGTGTTTATCAGGCAGTAGAAGCATATTTACAACTAACTGACAAAGCTGCTGAAAATCAAATTAAGAAAGAAGCTAAAACAGGACTTATACAAAGTATAGGTGGAACAGCATCTACTACTATTACTCACGTGTTAGAAAGGGTATGATATATCCTCTCTTTCAAAAAGAAAAAACATAAAAATATTTCTCAAAAAAGTATTTTTATAATACTTGGAAAATATGAAGAACAAAGAAGTACAAGCATGCGGTATATACCCATAATCATTTAACAAAAATTCTAAACAAGAAATTATAAACTTACAATAGAATATCAATTCTCATTTAAATCTAAATTAATTAAACAAAATGAAAAAATTAGAAAACAAAACAGTATTTATCACCGGAGGTTTATCCGGCATTGGTCATGCTTGCGCCATAGAAGCAGCAAAGGAAGGTGCCAATATTGCTATTGCTGATCTTAAATCAGAATCGGTTGATAAGGCAATGGATGAAATAAAAAAAATAAATCCAAAGGCAATATTTGTCGAATGCGATGTATCCAATTTTAAACAAGTTGAATCAGCAATTCAAAAAGTAGTTACCACATTTTCAACGCTGGATGTTGCGCTTAACAATGCTGGTATTGGTGGTAAACCAAGCAAAGTAGGCGAAATGACCGAAGAGGCATGGCTACAAGTGATTGGAATAAATCTTAACGGAGTATTTAATTGCATGAGACATGAATTAGCGCAAATGTCAAAACAAAAAAGCGGAGTTATTGTAAGTATGTCGTCCGTTATGGGTAAAGTTGGAATTCCGGGTTCAGCTCATTATGTAGCTGCAAAACATGGTGTGATTGGGCTTACCGAAACAGCCGCTCTTGAATACGCAACAGAAGGAATCAGAGTAAATGCAATTTGTCCAGGCTTTATTGATACACCACTACTCACCAAAGCTCATGTAAACCAACATCCTGAGGCGAGGCAACACATTATTGACCTGCATCCAATGAAGCGATTAGGTAAAGCCGAAGAGATTGCAAAAGGATTTATTTTTCTTGCTTCTAATGATAGTTCATTTATTTCGGGAACTGCTCTTGAAATTGATGGTGGTTATTTGGCAGAATAATTCGAATTGGTAATGATAATAATACTAATAATAATCTATTTAAAATGGAAAATTCAAAAGAGTTTAGTGTTTCCGGATTAATAAACGGGATATTAAAAGTCAACAAAAAAATAGCAGAAAACTATTTAAAAAATAGTTCCGCGTATCATCACGATAATCGCGACATAGCATTATCATATTTCAATTTTTTTTCTAAGATCGTAGTAAATCCACATGAACTGGCTAAAGTTCAAAATGTGTATTGGGATTTGTTTAAAAATCAGCAGAAAGTATGGGAAAATGTTTTTATGAATTCATCCTCTAAAAACAATGTTCCGTTTATTGAACCTCAAGAAGGAGATAAACGTTTTTTAGCTCCCGAATGGACAAATATTCTCTATTTCAATTTTATTAAACAGAATTATTTGCTGATTGAAAAATCTGCAGAAAGAATTATTGATGAAGTTGATATGGATGATAAGGAAAAGAAAAGGCTGGAATTTTATAATGATCAATATGTAGATCTCTTTTCCCCGGCAAACTCTCTGGCAACAAATCCTGAAGCATTAAAATTAGCTTTTGAAAGTAAAGGTAAAAGTTTATGGCAAGGGTTTACTAATTTTGTACAAGACATTGAAAAAGGTAAAATCAGCCAGAGCGATGAGTCTGCTTTTGAGGTAGGTAAAAATCTTGCAATGACTCCCGGATCAGTTATCTATGAAAATGAATTAATACAATTAATTCAATATGCACCAGCTACAAAGCAAGTGCATGAAATTCCCATGCTCATCATTCCGCCTTGGATCAATAAATATTATATTCTTGACATTGAACCGCAACGATCTTTTGTGAAATTCTTAACCGAAAAAGGTATAACTGCATATATTATTTCGTGGCGAAATCCATCACCAGGAATGGGACATTTGACTTTTGATGATTATGTTCAGGAAGGCGTATTAAGGGCTATAAAAGTAGTAAAAGAAATTTCTGAAGTAAAAAAAATAAACACCTTAGGTTATTGCCTCGGAGGAACACTTTTAAGTGTAGCTGCCTCTATTCTTTCTCTTAACAAACAATCCAATCCGATTAATTCGGCTACATTCCTCGCCTCCATGGTGGATTTTTCAGACATTGGACCAATGGGTGCCGTTGTTACTAAAGCCTTAGTAAAAAAAATAGAACGTGGAGAGCTTTTGAAAGATGGCATCATGCATGGACACGACATGGAACGGGCATTTAATCTTATTCGAGTAAATGATTTGGTATGGCATTATGCTGTAAATAACTACCTGAAAGGTATTAAACCTACCGCATTTAATGTGCTATACTGGACCAATGACAATACCAATCTTCCTGCTGAAATGTATAAATATTATATGCGCAAAATGGTTTTGGAAAATAAACTTAGCAGGAAAAACGCATTAACCATTTGCAACAGCCCGATAGATATTGGCAAAATAGAATTTCCGGTATTTGTAATTGGACTAAACGAAGATTACATTTCTCCAGCCCATACAGTATTTACAACAACAAAGTTAGTAAACGGACCAGTTGAATTTATTCTGGGTGGATCTGGCCACGTGATGGGAGCCACAAATCCGCCATCAAAAAATAAATACGGCTATTATCTTGATGGCAAATTAGGAGGAAGTTTTGAGAATTGGAAAAAAACTGCCAAATTTTTTGAAGGTAGTTGGTGGACACCTTGGAGCGAACGACTACTTGAAAATTCAGGTAAACAAATTCCTGCACAAAAAAAACAAGGAAACGAAAAATACGAAATAATTGAACCTGCTCCTGGAAAGTATGTGATGGAAAAATGTTCTGATTCTATTAAAAAAAACGTAGAAATAAGTTTGGGTAAAAATAAAAATCACATTTATCAGAAAGAAAATAAATTAATTTTTGAAAAGAACTTGAATCATACCAATTAATGCAATAAATAATTAAAAAAATGACAAAAGAAAAAAATAAAAACAGAATTTCATCTACCGAATCAGATGAAAAAAATAGTCAAAAACCAATTAGAGCGAAAAAATTTCCAGGTTATCCTGATTATCCCGCCAAGGATGATATTTATAATAAGGATAAAGAAGAATCAGCTCTTAATCCGGAGGATACATCCAAAGTTAAATCACCCAATGAGAAACCCGGAAAGCAGAATGAAAAAGATTTTGGCGATGTAGTAACTGGCAGTGACCTTGATGTGCCGGGATCTGAATTGGATGATGCACAAGAGAATATAGGCAGTGAAGACGAGGAAAATAATTACTACAGTTTGGGAGGAGACAATCATAATAATCTTGATGAAGATTAAAAACAACATAAGAGCAAATTTTATAATTTAAAAACTATTTTTAAAATGAAAAATCTAAAATATCTTTTCGAACCAAAGTCTATTGCAGTTATTGGCGCTTCTGTAAAGCCAGGAACTGTTGGAAATGCCATTTTTTCCAATATTCTTTTATCAAATTTTAATGGAACGATTTTCCCTGTGAACCCAAAGTATGATAATATTATGAGTGTAAAAGCTTATAAAGATGTTATCTCCATTCCTGATGCCGTTGACATGGCGGTTATTTGTGTTCCTGCTAAAGCAGTCGTAAATGTGATTAAGCAATGCGCTAAAAGAGGAGTAAAAGCGGTAGCGATTATAACGGCAGGCTTTAAAGAAATTGGAAAAGTAGGAAAGAAATTAGAAGATGAGATAATTGACATTGCTAACAAACACAACATCGCTTTGCTTGGTCCTAATATTTTAGGAATTATAAATACACAAAAGGATGTCAATCTGAATGCAAACTTCGCTCTTAAGATGCCCAAAGTGGGTAATGTGGCTTTAATATCACAAAGCGGAGCAATAGGAGTTGTAGCACTTGACTATGCACACCAGCATGATTTGGGCATTTCAAAATTTGTTTCAATCGGAAATAAAGCGGTGATAGATGAAAGTGATGTGTTAGAATATTTGATTGATGATAAGGAAACTAAAATAATTACGATGTATGCCGAAGACATTAGAAAGCCTTCTCGCTTTTTTGAAATGGCAAATAAAGCCGCAGCAAAACATAAACCAATCATTATTATAAAAACAGGAAGATCTGTTCGTGGCGCTATTGCCACACATTCGCACACGGGAGCATTATCCAGTTCGGATACCGCTTATGATGCACTTTTTGCACAATGCGGTGTAATCCGAGTGGAATCCCTTGAACAATTATTTGAATGTGCGAAAGGATTTACTGGTTTTGTACAGCCAAAAGGAAATCGAGTTGTTGTTGTTACCAACGGAGGAGGAATGGGGATTATTGCCACCGATGCTGCTGAAAGAAATGGATTGGAAATGACAACATTTGAGCCGAAAACATTAGCAGCTCTAAAAAAAGTATTACCGCCAACCGCAGGTATTCATAATCCGGTTGATATAATAGGGGATGCTGATGCGCAACGACTAAAAAATGCACTTGCGGAGGTAGTAAAAGATAAAAATGTTGATGCTGTTATTGTGTGCATTCTGCCGACATCAGAAACAAATATGGACGAGATAGCAGACTGCCTCTGCATTTTTGCAAAAGCAAATCCGAATTTACCCATTTTATCGAATCTGATGTCCTTAGACCCAGAACCTTCCTTTGAACAATCACTGGAAAAAGCAAACATTCCAAATTTCGACTTTCCTGAAATTGATATCCGCGTTCTTGGTGCAATGATCAAATATTATGACTGGATAAAGCAACCACAGAAGAAAACGGAAAAGTTTAAAGTAGATAAAAAGCAAGCGGAAGAAATGTGGAAAAAACTCAAAAAAGAAAATAGAATTCACCTTTCTGA
>JBDTAC010000013.1 GCA_039924845.1 Bacteroidia bacterium | reverse complement strand
TTTAGAAAATTCAGAGAAAGAGATCCAGACATTCAACCGATGTTGAAAAAACGTGGTTTGGTGGACACAAAAAACTAAGTTGAAAAATTAATTTTTCAACGCAAAAAAAGCACGAACAAATGTTCGTGCTTTTTTTGCGTTGAAAAATTAATTTTTCAACTTAGTTTTTTGTGTCCACCAAACCACGTTTTTTCAACATCGGTTGAATGTCTGGATCTCTTTCTCTGAATTTTCTAAATATGGTGGCAAGATCTTCGGTATTGCCGCGCGACAAAATGATATCGCGGAAACGCTGACCGTTTTCACGTGTAAGTCCTCCGTGTTCTTGAAACCAAGCAAAAGCATCGTCATCTAACATTTCTGTCCATAAATAAGCATAATAACCAGCCGCATATCCATTGCTCCAAATATGTAAGAAATAACTGGAACGATAACGTGGCGGCACTTGCGGTAAATCAAGATGTGTTCTGCGCAAAGCTTGGATTTCAAAAGTATCCACATTTTGTAAAGGACTATCGGCAGATAAAGAATGCCATTGCATATCTAAATCGGCTGCTGCCAAAATTTCTGTCAAATCATATCCTTGATTGAAGGTGGCTGCTTTTTTAATTTTATCTACCAATTCTTGTGGCATTGGTTCGCCTGTTTTGTAATTTTTCGCATAATTTTTGAATACTTGCGGATCAGAAGCCCAATGCTCATTAAATTGAGAAGGAAATTCAACAAAATCTCGCGCAGTAGCTGTTCCCGAAAGACTTAAATATTGCTGATTTGCAAACATGCCATGTAAACCATGTCCAAATTCATGAAACATAGTAGTAACATCGTCAAAACTGATGAGCGCAGGTTGTCCGTCGGCAGGTTTCGTAAAATTGCAAACGTTAAATATAATTGGTTTTGTTCCCAGTAATTTTGATTGTCCAATGATATTGTCCATCCAAGCGCCACCGTTTTTATTTTCACGTTTAAAATAATCGCAATAAAACAGAGCCATCGAAGTTCCGTCTTTGTCAAATACTTCAAATACTCGTACATCTTTATTATAAACGGGAATGTCTTTTCTCTCTTTAAAGATTATTCCGTAAAGCGCATGAGCTGCATAAAACACGCCATTTTGCAGAACGCTGTTTAACTCGAAATAGGGTTTTATTTCATTTTCATCTAAATTGTATTTTGCTTTGCGCACTTGTTCTGCATAAAAATCCCAATCCCAAGCTTGCAACTGAAATCCACCTTTTTGTTGGTCAATTACTTTTTGGATATCCGCTGCTTCTTCCGTTGCTTTTGCGGTAGCAGCAGGCACCAAACGAAGTAAAAATTGTTCTACGGTTCCTTCTGTTTTCGCCATTTGATCCATCAATGTCCACGAAGCATAATTTTTGAAACCTAATAATTTCGCTTTCTGTGCACGAATCATCGCAATGTGTGAAATAGTGGAACGAGTATCGTTAGAATCTCCTTTTTCTGCACGGTTCCAAGATGCTTCAAAAAGTTTTTGACGTGTAGCGCGCACGGTCAATTCTTGCAATGCAGGTTGCTGCGTTGTATTTTGTAATTCAATCATCCATTTTCCAGGCTGATTATTTTTTTTAGCTGTGAGAGCAGCGGCATTTAATTCCTCGTCTGAAAGACCTGCCAACTCTGCTTTGTCGCTTACTACTAAAGCACCAGCCTTGGCAGCAGCAAGCAATTGATTGGTATATTTTGCCATCAAACTCGCTTCTTCACCATTCAGCTTTTTCAGACTGTCTTTCGCATTGTCAGATAAATTAGCACCTGCCAATACAAATTTTTGATAATAAAATTCTATCAAACGAACAGATTCAGAATCTAATTTTAGCTGCGTTCTTTCAGCGTAAATGGTACTTACGCGCTTAAATAATTTTGAATTCAAATCAATTGCATCGCCAGCTGCGGAAAGTTCCGGTGCAACTTGTTCAGATACTTTTTCTAATACAGAATCCGTATTGGCGCCCGTTAATAAATTGAATACGCCATTCACTCTACGAAGCATTTGCCCACTTTTCTCCAGTGCCACAAATGTGTTTTCAAAAGTTGGAGTAGCAGAATCGTTTGCTATTTTTTCTACTTCCGCCAATTGTTGACGGATACCTTCTTCGATAGCTGGTTTAAAATCACTGTCCTTAATTTTTGTAAAATCAGGAGCCTGAAAAGGCAATGTACTTGCTGTCAGGAATGGATTGTCCGGAGAAATAGTTTTTGTGTTGTCAGCTTGTTTGCTTTTATTTCCGCAAGAGTAAATCATCATTAATGATGTAGCTAAAGGTAAAAATGTTTTAATTTTCATACTTGTTTTTAGATAAATAGGCTGCGAATATCGGATTTTTGATCCAATTTCCAAATATTCTGAAGAACTACGATATACGAATGAAAAATCAATTTGAAAAATTATTTTTTCGAAGCCGCAAAAGTATAAGCTGTACGGATAAGTTCCGGATCTTGATATTCATACACAAGTTCATTCTCGCTGACGCTGATGAGTTTAAAGAGTATTTTATCTTTCGAATTATCAATCGAAATATAAATATAGGTTTGGTTTTTATTGGTTTTCCAAGTGCCTTGCTCTGTTTTCCCTTCTCGCGTAAGCGTTACGGTTCTATTTTCCGAAAAGCTGATTCCATCCTTTTTTTCTGCGGCAGTAGCTTGTTCCGCCACTCCAAATTGCTCCGATGAAACCATCGTCCATGTTTTACAAAGCATTTTTTCCTTGACAGTTAGTTCGTCTTTTACGGCAGTGGTTTGCCCAAATGCAGTGTGTATTCCGAAAAGAATCATCGAAAAAAGAAAGATATTTTTTTTCATCGTAAAAAATATTTTATGGATTTACCATTAATTTTTGGACGAATAAATGTCCGTTCGCAATCATTTTCACAAAATAAATACCGGGTTTCAAATTATTTTTTCCAATGGAATACGTGTGTGCTCCTGCGCCTAATTCGCTGTTCTCTAAATTGGATACAAGACGTCCCAAAATATCGTAAACCATTAAATTTACATTTTCCTTATCGGGAAGAATGAAAGAAATAACAGAGTTGTTTTCCAATGGATTGGGATAAACAGCCAGATTTATTTGTTCGCCAGAGCGCTCTGGAACACCAGCAGGTCCAGAAATATTAATATCGTCTAAATAAATATTATTACCGGCTTCGCTCACAAACTTGAATTTAATACGCACATCGTGGCTGCTGGCAAATGGTGAAATAGAAACCGTTTCCTGCCGCCATTGACTTCCATTTGGAACAAAATTTCCTGTTTGTACGCCGCCTGTAGAAAGCGTAGCTCCTGATTTATTGTATCGGGTATTCCATGTTTGTCCGCAATTAGTAGAACACGATACCTGCAATTGATCATTGGTTGTACTACTTTTTTGTGCATACGCCAAGTAAAAGGTAAGAGTAGGACTGGTGATTTTAGAAAAATCTATGGAGGGACTGATTAGTTCATCGTAATTTCCAGCAGTATTGCTGTTGCTGTTAATCCACACAGATGCCGAACCTGAATGTGCCACGGATGTTGTACGTGCCCAAGTTACATCGCTGTTGGGATTGTTTACGCTCCAGTCTGTATTTGGAACAGCGGTGCAATTTTCAAAACCATCGGAATAAAACCAATCGGTATATTTAGGTGTTGTTGATTCTACCGTTACATAGGAATTTTTTGTGAGCGTATTGCTTCCACTTCCGTTTGAAGCTTTGAGCGTTACATTATATATACCAGGAGTATTGTAAATAATAGTTGGCATTGAGTCCGGAGATGTTGAAGGTGTTCCACCGGGGAAAGTCCATAACCATGAAGTAGGATGTCCGTTCCATGATTCATCCGTAAATTGGAGTCCAGATCCTGCGCAAACACTATATGCATTGGCAATAAAATCTGCTTTTGGAGCACAAACATTTACGAGAGTTCCATTGGTGCCAGTAGCAATTAAATTGGATGTAGACCATAAATTATTCCGATTGGCTATATTGGAAGTCAAAGCTGCGCGCATCCGCAAGACGCCGCCTTGCGTAAACATACAAGAGCAATAGGAATAATCCATGTAATTTTGATAGTTCTCGATGGTGGGCGGATTGCAAATAGCAGCTTGGCTCGGCGTAGAAGGGCAAGATGTGAAGCCTTTCGTAATAGGAGTATCTGTTACGCCATCATCTCCGCAAGCTACCCCTGGCTGATTGGTATTTCCCCAAGGATGCTCTAAATTAAGTGTGTGACCAATTTCATGTGTTAATGCGCGAGATGTAATCGGACTACCTGTTCCAATGCTGCCTATATAAGACGATAAAATAAGTACGCCATCGTATTGCGGAATGTATTGGGCATTGGGCGGTAAATAAGCATATCCTGCTGCTCCGTTCGCAATACTCGCCACTACCCAAATATTTAAATATTTACTATCGGGCCAATCGTCTAATTTCGAATTATCGTCAGCATTATAGGTAAGTGTAGAAACAATACGATCAATTCCATTGGTGCAATTTCCGTTCGGATCAATATTCGCTAATTGAAAATGAATTCCTGCATCGGCTGCAATTCCTTTAAAAGAAGGAATAATGGCAGTTGTATCTGGATTTATTTTTCGATAATCCCGATTTAAAATCTTCATTTCGTCGTACACTTGCGCATCCGATATATTTTCTGCCCCGTAGTTGTGAATGATGTGAAACACAATGGGAATAGTATAAATGGGCGATGGCGCTGAGCTCTGAGTGGAATTTCCATTTGAAATACGATCCAAACGATGCGCAAGAACATAGTTTTTTGTCCAAGTTTCCAAAGCATCCGTTGTTTGAGCAACTTGTTTGGAATATTTTTGACTAATTTTTTGATTGGCTTCGCTGCTTCCGCAATGCAAATAATCAGCTTGCGAAAAACCAGAAACAGCTATCAATAAAGAAAAAGCGAGTATTCCAGAAATTTTTTTTGTAATTATATTCATGATAAAGGTGTTTGAAAAATTATTTTTTTGACAATGATTTTTTTACTTAAAAAAGGGAAAATATTATTTCTAAATATTCATTTGTGAATACAAGATAAAAACAAATTTCTAAGAATGCAAATCAAATAGTTTTATCGAAAAAAAAGCCTTCTATTAAACGGAAGGCTTTCGAAAAATTATTTTTTCAAAGCTTAATTTTGAGGAGCAGGATTCGGGTTTTCTCTTTTTTCCTCCATTGCTTCTTTCTTTTGTTTGCGATAGGCTTTCCAGGCGTTTAATTGCTCTTGCGACATAATCGTTAGCGCTGCTTGTTTTGCTTTTTGATTTCTGGCTTTTGTCGCCGCTTTCATGCCTTCTGGGTTGTTGCTGTATTGCGCGATGTCTGCATCTTTTTGTTTTTCGCGTTCTAAAATTACGGCACTCATTTTAGATTGTTGATCAGCAGAAAGGTTGCAGGCTTTTACCATTTCAATAACTATTTTCGACGTGCGCATTTCTGGTGTATTTCCGTTTTGCGATTGCGCATTGGCTGCGAAAAATCCTAACATCAGGAAGCAAGCCAATACATAAGAGATTTTTGTTTTCATGTTTTTCATTTATTTGTTTTTGTAAATATAAAAATTAATTTTTAGAGAATTAAATAGATTGCATTCCGAGTAATAAGACTGGATTTTCGAGCAATAGTTTAAGCGTTTGTAAAAACGCTGCGCCCATGGCTCCATCCACCACACGATGATCACAGGAAAGTGTCATTTTCATCACGTTTCCAGGAATAATTTGTCCGTTTTTCACTACTGGTATTTCTTTAATTCCGCCCACGGCCAAAATACAGGCATCTGGCGGATTGATAATAGCTGTAAACTCGTCAATACCAAACATTCCGAGGTTAGAAATAGTAAATGTATTTCCTTCCCAATCGGCAGGTTGTAATTTTTTATCTTTTGCTTTTTGTCCGAAAGCCTTTACAGCAGTGCTAATTTCAGAAAGTGTTTTGTTATCGGCAAATTTCACTACCGGAACTAATAAGCCTTCTTCCACCGCTACGGCTACGCCGATGTGAATGTGTTCGTTGTAACGAATTACATCGCCCAACCAAGAAGCATTTACTTTCGGATGTTTGCGTAAAGCAGCAGCAGCAGCTTTTATAACGATATCATTAAAAGAAATTTTTACGTTGGTAACAGTATTAATGGTTTGGCGCGTTTTTACAACTTCGTCCATATCCACTTCCATTGTCAAATAAAAATGTGGTGCCGAAAATTTACTTTCGGCGAGTCTGCGTGCAATGGTTTTACGCATTTGCGAAACAGGCTCTTCTGTATAACTCTCGGTAGAAACAATGTGTTGAGAATTTCCAGAAGGTGCGTAAAATTGAACATCCCGTTTCACAATTCTTCCGCCATCACCGCTGCCTCGCACTTGTAAAATATCAATTCCTTTGTCTTCCGCCATTTTTTTCGCCAAAGGCGATGCTTTCAAACGACCGTCGTTAGTGGTGCTTTCAAAAATTATTTTTTCGGGAGCCGTATTTTTTACCGTTGTAACAATTTCCTTTTTCTGTTCAACGAGAGCTGTTTTTTTCGGTTCTTCCGCTGGTCTCTCTTCTTTTTTTGCAGGTGCTTTTTTCGATTCTTCGTCTAACAAAGATTGAATGCTTTCGCCCTTTTTTCCGAGTATCGCGAGGATTGAATCTATTGGAGCAGCTTTGCCTTTTTCTACACCGATGTACAATAAAACGCCATCCTGAAACGATTCAAATTCCATCGTTGCTTTATCCGTTTCAATGTCTGCCAACAATTCTCCGGATTTTACGGAATCTCCCACTTTTTTATGCCACGCTGCAACAACGCCTTCGGTCATTGTGTCGCTTAATTTGGGCATACGCACTATTTCTGCCATAGCTAAAAATTAAATTTTATTATTCGATGATATAGGGATAATCGGTTTGTGAATACACATCTTTGTACAATTCGGATGGATCCGGATAAGGCGATTCTTCTGCAAACTGAACGGCTTCGTCTATTTCTTTTTTTATTTTTGCTTCAATCAATTCGATGTCTGCATCGCTTGCAAATTTATTTTTTTTGATTTGCAATAAAACATGTTCAATGGGATCTTTTGCTTTGTATTCTTCCACTTCATCTTTCGAACGATACGTTGCTGGATCGCTCATGGAATGCCCTTTGTAGCGATACGTTTTCATTTCGAGCAATGTCGGACCTTCGCCTTTTCTCGCTCTTTCCGCAGCAGTAGAAATCGCTTCGTGAACGGTTTCGCAACACATGCCATCAATCGGAAAAGAAGGCATTTCAAATGCACTTCCTAATTTATATAAATCGGTTACGTTGCTGGTTCTTTCTACAGAAGTTCCCATCGCGTAATGATTGTTTTCAATGATAAAAATAACAGGAAGTTTCCAGGTCATTGCCATATTCAACGCTTCGTGAAACGCACCTTGACGTACAGCTCCGTCGCCCATATAACACAGCGTTACATTTTTAGTGCCTTTATATTTTTCTGCGAAAGCGAGACCTGCACCCAGAGGAATTTGTCCACCAACGATTCCGTGCCCGCCAAAAAATCTATTTTTCACATCAAACATGTGCATCGAACCGCCTTTACCTTTAGAGCATCCAGTAGATTTCGCAAATAATTCCGCCATTATATATTTCGGATTCATGCCTTTCCCGATGGGATGTGCGTGATCGCGATAAGCGGTAATCATGTTGTCATTTTTTGTAATTGCTGAAACAGCGCCAGCTACAAGGGCTTCCTGACCGATATACAAATGGCAAAATCCTCTGATTTTTTGTTGAATGTACAACTGACTTGCTTTTTCCTCGAATCTGCGCATCAGCAGCATATTCTCGAACCATTGCAAATATATTTCCTTACTAAAAGTGGCGGGCTGACTCTTCTTTTCAACTGTTTTTTCCATGCGGTTTTTTTATTAATCTGAAAAAAGAAAAGACAAATTTAAAATAAAAATTTGATTTTCTTTAGTGGATTTGATGTTTCATTATGCGAATATAAATTCGAGAAATAAACGGATTTGAAAAATTATTTTTTTGAGACGTTTTTTTTCGTTCTAAATAAATTGCAACAACACTTGATTTTTTTCAACAGCGTTTCCTTTTTGCACGTTTATTTTTTTTACAACCGCATCCACTGGACTTTTCAGGACATTTTCCATTTTCATTGCTTCCAAAATAAGTAATGGATCGCCTTTTTTTATGGAAGCTCCTTCTTGCGCTAAAATTTCCAAAACCAAACCGGGCATCGGTGCTTTTACTTCGTTTATTTTTTTGGCGTTGGATGCGTCAAAACCTAATTGGTGCAACAATTCATCGTATTTATCTTTTACGGATAATTCATACAAAGTGCCATTTACTTTTATCGAAATTTTTTTTTCGGACGGTTCTGTTTTTATGATTTCAACAGAATAGGATTTGTTATTTTTTATCACGTGAAAAAAATCTTTTTTCACCGAAAGGACATCGCATTCAAAATCTTTCCCATCCATTTTTCCTTTGTTAGATGAGGTATTTTCCAAATCAATGGAAATTATTTTTTGATTGTTTACAGAAATTTTTAGCATACAAAAATTTATTTTTTAGTTCCTTGCAGAAAAAAAATTCTGCGAAAGTATTTTACAGAAACGCCTGCATATCATACAATTTTTTATACGCGCCGTTTTTCGCCAATAATACTGCGTGATTGCCGCGTTCGATGATTTCTCCTTTTTGCAAAACAATAATTTCGTCCGCGTGTTGAATCGTTGAAAGTCGATGCGCAATTACCAACGAGGTGCGGTTTTTCATTAATTTATTCAGCGCATCTTGCACCAAACGCTCCGATTCTGTATCAAGCGCAGAAGTTGCTTCATCCAAAATTAAAATCGGGGGATTCTTCAAAACTGCACGCGCAATACTCAATCGTTGCCTTTGTCCGCCAGATAATTTACTTCCTCTATCGCCAATATTACTTAGATATCCGTTTTCTGTTTGCATAATAAAATCGTGCGCATTCGCGATTTTAGCGGCTTCTATGACTTTTTCTTCCGTTACATTTTGCATTCCGAAAGCAATGTTGTTGAAAATAGTATCGTTAAACAAAATGGATTCTTGCGTTACAATACCCATCAATGCTCGTAAATCCTTTATTTTTAAATTTTTAATCGGATGATTATCAATTAAAATATCTCCTTCATCAATGTCGTAAAAACGCGGAAGCATATCTGCCATCGTACTTTTTCCAGAACCTGATTGTCCTACCAATGCAATCGTTTTTCCTTTTTCTATTTTTAAATTAATGTTGCGCAACACCCAGCCAGTATCGCCTTTACGGTAAGCGAAAGAAACATTTTTGTACGCAATTTCTTGTTGAAAAGTAGTGATGCTTGTTGGATTTTCGTTTTCGCGGATGGAAATTTCTGCATCTAAAATTTTATTGATGCGATCAATGGAAGCCAACCCTTTTTGTACGTTGTAATACGCTGTTGTCAAGGATTTAGCGGGCGGAATGATTTGCGAAAAAATAATGACGTAATCAATAAATTCAGAAGGTTTTAACGTTTGTGCGGGACTCAGCACTAATTTTCCACCGAAATACATCACCACCATCATCACCAAAGTGCCTAAAAACTCGCTCATCGGCGATGATAAATCTACTTTGCGATATGTTTTAATCATCAATCGCGTATAGCCTTGATTTTCTTTTTGGAATTTTTCGCCTACCATTTTTTCAGCGTTAAAGCCTTTGATAATGCGCAATCCGCCTAATGTTTCTTCCATAATGGAAAATAAAGTTCCCAGTTTTTCTTTCGCTTGCGCAGAAGTCCTTTTCAAACTTTTTCCAATCAAAGCAATCAATCCGCCAGTGATGGGAAGCAGTACAAATACGAACAAAGAAAGTTGCGGACTCATAAAAATAAGCGTCGCTAAAAAAATAACAATGTTGAAAGGATCGCGAAAAATCATTTCCAACGAGCTCATAATAGACCATTCTATTTCTTGTACATCCGTTGTGATGCGCGACATGATATCGCCTTTGCGCTCTTCCGAATAATACGAAAGTGGCAAATCCAATGATTTTTTAAAAATAGCATTTCGGAAATCTTTTACCACGCCATTGCGAATGGGCGACAAAAAATACATCGCCATGTAGCGGAAAAAATTTTTAAAAAGAATCACAACCGTAATCAGCAAACACATCATTAACAGCGCATGCAATTTACCGTTTTGCACAATAATATACGTGATGCGATAATTGAAAAGATTGGAAAGTGAGCTCACCGAAAGATGAAAAGCCGGTTCGCCAGCAGCCAATGTTTTCACATAATCTGTATCATTTGTTTGAAACAAAAGATCCAATAACGGAATCGCCATCGTCAATGAAAAGAGCGAAAAAATAACGGCGATAATATTAAAAATAATGTTTGAAATACCGTAGCGCCAATAGCCTTTTACGTAACCCAATACACCAAACAAATTTTTCATGCGGTAAAGATAAATTTTATTTTCAATGGACTTGTTTTTCTGTGGCAACAGAAATTTATTTTTCGCGAAAAGAAGGGTAAAAAACGGCTTCGAAAAATTATTTTTTTGAGAGGCTTATTTTTTGTTGGCTTCTTTGATGTATTGTTCCAAAGCCATTGTCATGGAAGGCGAAGCGGGTTGCGGAGCGTGAATATTTAATTTCAATCCAGCTTCTTTTACTGCTTCTGCCGTGGATGGTCCGAAAGCGGCGATGCGCGTTTTATTTTGTTTAAATTTTGGAAAATTTTTAAACAAGGATTTTATTCCGGAAGGACTGAAAAACACCAATATATCGTAATTTACATTTGCCAAATCCGAGATATCGCTACACACTGTTTTATATAAAACAGCTTTCGTATATTTTACTTTTTGCGTGTCTAAGATGTCCGTAATTTGTTCTTTTTGAATATCAGAACAAGGCAATAAATATTTTTCTTCTTTGTGTTTTTTGATGATTTCGCCCAAATCTTTCATGGTTTGTTTGCCATAAAAAATTTTTCGTTTGCGATACACAATGTGTTTTTGAAGATACAAAGCTGTAGACTCGGAAATACAAAAATATTTCATGTCGTCCGGTACGGTAACGCGCATTTCTTCACAGATTCTGAAAAAATGATCCACCGCATTTCGGCTCGTTAAAATAATGGCAGAATGTTCCAAAATAACAATTCGCGTTTTGCGAAACTCGTGCGAGGGAATGCCTTCCAAATGAATAAATTCGCGGAAGTCTATTTTTACATTGTGCTTTTTCGCTAAATCAAAATAAGGTGATTTTTCCGATTCAGGCTTAGGCTGTGTAACAAGAATACTTTTTACTTTCAAGGACTAAATAATGTTAGTTAAAAAACAAACGAACTTTTTTTTCCTGATAACTCTAATTACCTGATGAGCAATTTAATAAAAACGACCAATGGTAAAATTTCAAGGGCGCAAAGATAGAGAAATAAGTAAGATTTCGAAATATTTGGGCTATTGATTCCGAAAAATATTCCTCGAAGCACTCTGTACACTAAGGTTACAGCGATAATTCCGCCTCCTAAAATATAAAAAAACGAAAGCGGAATCATTTTTACGTACGCAATGCTGATAACGACTGGTATCAGAAGCAATCCGAGTGTTTCATTAAACATAAAAATGGTTAAAATATATTCCGAGAATTCATTTTTTTTATTTAATACAAAACCGATAAATGAGGTGGAAATTAATTTGATTGAATACACGATAATCACGCAAAGACAAAGCATAAAATACAATACGATTCCTTTTTCTTTCAAAAATAAAAAATGATATTCGGCATTTGCCTGAAAAATAAAAAGCGCACTTACCAACACAAAAACAAGTGATAATAAAATGGATGCAATGCCCGCCAAGGTATATTCTTCACGCAAAAATTGATTGAGATAACGAACACTCAAGGTCGCATTAAAAATTTGCCGCACACGTTTGCGATAACCCGTATTTAACCAAGCAAAAAGAATCACAATCAACAAAATAATTCCACTTACCCAATACGCTTCAAAAATGGGCTCGTAAAGCGGTTGCAATTGCTTCGTTTGCAGTTCATGTCCGGTAAACAAAGATTTTTCGGGACGACCTTGAAACTGCGTAATTGGCGCATTTCCAGCGCCCATCCAAATTGGTTCCGTATTAGGAGCCGCGGTTAAACCTGCGTTATTATTTTTATTATTTGCATGAATAGTTTCACGCGTAAGGTTAGTAAAGCCTGCCGTTCCAGAATTATTTTTCGAATGACTTTTTTTTAGAGACATGGATAAAACGGCAATAAAATTTCTGCAAAAATTATTTTTTTGTAAAAATCCTTGCGCTACAAACACAAAGATATACAAATGGAAAAAGGAGGCTTTGAAAAAATAATTTTTCGGAATGTAGTTTATTAACTTTTAACTGTTGATACAATATTGTTTTTCTTGCGCTTTACTGATGCAGAAAGCGTTTCTTTGCATATATTTTCCGTTTACCAAATTCATTCTAAAAATAAAAGCCATGCGCATTGCCTATAAAATTTGCCTTCTATTCATACTAACGGCTACTATTTTTTCTTGCGTTCCGCAAAAAAAATTGCAGGAAGAACAAGCGAAACGCCAAAGTTGTGAAAGTGAATTGGCTGCGTTAAAAGCAACGGATCAAGATTGTCAATCGAAAAATGCAGACATGAAAGATCAAATTGCGCATAACACAACCGATATCAAAGGCTTGCAGAATGACACTTCCATCATGGGAAATAGTTATCGCGAAACCACTCAGAAATACGATAAATTAAATGAGATCAACGAAGAATTATTATCCAAATACAATCAATTACTTGCTGGAAATTTATCCGATACCAAACAACTTTCCGGACAATTGCAAAGCACGCAAGAAGAATTATTGAAAAAACAAGATCAATTAAATGCCGAAAAACACAATTTGGATTCATTAACCATCGAACTTCAAAAACGTGAAGCACGCGTAAACGAATTGGAATTAGTGTTGAAACAAAAAGATCAAGCGGTGCAAGATTTGAAGAAAAAAGTGTCGGACGCCTTGCTCGGATTTGAAAATAAAGGATTGACCGTAACCGAGAAAAATGGGAAAATTTATGTTTCCTTGGACGAAAGTTTATTGTTCGCTTCGGGCAGCACGCAAGTGGAATCAAAAGGCATAGATGCTTTGCAAACATTGGCAAAAGTGTTGGCACAAAATCAAGACATCAACATAATGGTGGAAGGAAATACCGACAACGTGCCGATGAAAGGCAGAGGCGATATCAAAGACAATTGGGATTTGAGCGTGATGCGTGCTACTTCTGTTGTGAAAATTTTATTGAAAAATTCAGGTGTTGATCCAGCCCATCTTACTGCAGCTGGTTGTGGCGAATACAACCCGGTGGATAGTACCAATACTTCTGAGGGCAGAGCGAAAAACAGAAGAACGGATATTATTCTTACTCCGAAATTGGACGAATTGTTTAAAGTGCTGAACAATAATTAAACTGGGCTCTAAGTTCGAAAGTTTTTAAGTTCCAAGTTTAAAAGTTAGAAAATTGAATATTTGAAAAAATAATTTTTCAAACGACTTATTTTCCTGTCTCCAAAAAATAATTTTTGATTCGCGCTTGTACGTTTTCACGAATGTTTATGTAAAAAAGTCCGTAATCCACAATGTGATAATATCCGAAAAGGCTTGGATATCCTGCTTTGCGTGGGTTGTGAATCCATAATTTTCCGTTAGAACATTCCGCATCGCACACATTTTTATCAATTCGCTTGAAAGAAATCGGAACACCGCCTATATTTTTTTCTCTTCCGGCATAAGCCGTGTCACGCTTCCACGTCAAGGGATTCACACAAAGTAACCCAGAATATTTTACGCGTTTAGTTCCCGAAATGCCCCATTTTAAGGTATTCCAGCCAATGGTACACCCAATTTGATTAGCCGAATCGCAAGGCGGAATGTTTGCATAATCATCTGTTCTGACTTCTCCGCCAATGAGATATGCGGCAACCAAACGTTTTCTTAGATTCGGATTATTCTCAAAAAAATCGTGCAACAATCGTCGCGCATGAAATGAGCCTTGGCTGTGCGATGCAATGATAATCGGTCGGCCATTATTGTAATGATCCAAATAATATTGAAATGCTTTTTTCACATCTTCGTAAGCAAAATCAAGCGGCTGTTTTCCTTTTGTTGTATCTACAAAAGAATACAAAGTGGCTTGACGATAACGCGGCGCATAAATACGACAACTACCATTAAAAACAGAAGCTTGATGATAGATGGATTCCTTGTCGGTACGCTTGTTTAAGTGTTTGTCATACACATCGCCGTTCCAATTTTTACGACGAAAATAAGACGTTGGATAAATAAAAAACACATCCGCTTTTGCATTTTTTTGATCGTCTTTTAAATCACTATTTTTCGGAATTGAATCGGACGCATTTTTTATAGTTGGAAGCGCCGCCCAACAATTCGGATTGCTGTAATCGGGCGCTACCGGATGTTTGTACGCATCAAAACTTTTTGACGGACGAATCATCCACATGCAAGAACTCAACGAAAATAAAGCGAAAAATAAGGGCAGAAAAATTATTTTTTTCATGAAGGTATTTTAAAATAAAAAAAAATGAGTCTCGAAAAATTATTTTTTCAAACGTAAAAAAGGCTTTAATAATCATCGTCTTTGGCAACAGCGGTATCTGCTGGAATAGCTGCTTTTTTATTTCCATCCCAAATTACTTTGAAGGTTGTTTTTTTAGGTGTTTTGTCGGAATTGTTTAGCGTCGTATCTTTTTTAAACAAGCCAAATTCTTTTTTCAAAATGGATTTTAGATCTGTTTTTTCGACTTTCAAATCTTGTTTTATTTTTTGCAAAGCACCTTTCGTATCGTATTTAATAATCGGATTATTTACCGTCCCCGTCATGGAAATAAACAAAGCTGTTTTTCCACTTTCGTCGTTTTCTTCTTCCCCAAAATTATCCGTAGGCTTTTTATTCCGTTTAAATTTCGCGGCAAGCAAATCACTCAATAAAAATTTTGCTTTGTAATCAATGGCATTGTCAAATGTGTGCGTACCAGAGCCACTCACATTGAGGACGCTGGAATTAATATCCATTTGCGGAATACTAATTTTGCGATCTTTTATCACAATTTGATTTTGTAAAGTGGAAAATTTAATGTCTTCCAATTCGGATAAACGAATAAATTTCGACATGGATTGCATCGGTTTAAAATGGATTAATTCTCCATCTTGAATGGTAAAATTACTGTGGAGATAAATTGTATTTTCCAAAATAACTAAAGCAGGCGTCCATTCCGCAACAAACTGAATATCCGCATTGGCTGTACCTTTTAGGTTGTCGTCTTTAATAATTTCTTGTCCGAAATTTCCCATCTCAGAAAACATTTTTGTGATGTTTAAATTCGTCAATTGAGCGTTGCAACTTGTTATGATTTTACCTTTTTGCGAAGCATCAATAATTCCGTTCGACAATGTTACCGAGCCATCCATCGTATTTAACGAAACGCTATCCACCGTAAGTTGTTGGTTTTGCAAACGAAAAACACCACGTACATTGGTGGCGTCCACTTTCCTAAAAACAAAATGTTGAATGCTTGTGTTCAGCGTAAACGCTATGTTTTTACTGAAATGCAAATTGTATTTGGGCGTATCTTTTTTGCTTTCTTCATTTTTATTTTCAAGAAATTCGTTCAAATCTAATTTGTTTGAATGGAGCGTGGCATCAGCCGTTACGGTTTGATTTTTCACAAACAAGTATGGAAAAATATTTTTCAAAGTACCTTTTAAATCAAAATCACTTCCCGAAATAATTCCAGAAAAATCATTGATAAGTAAATCATTATTATTGACAGAAAAATTACCGTTGATATTATCAAAATGCAAAGTATTATTTTTGAGGCGCACAGAAGCATTGCTCAGCATAACTGTCCCAGAAGCAGTCGTAGCCGAAGAAACATCAGAATAATAATTTTCCGAACTCTTTAATTTTCCGTTGTAAATAATCGAAACTTTTAAATTTCCGCTCATGCTTTCCACCGTATCCATCGGAATAAATTGATGCAGCGCATCCAAACTAATGTTCGCATTTGCATTCACGTTATAAACGGGATCATTAAAATTATGAATGTGAAAAGAGCCATTGATATTTCCGCCATTTAATTCGGCAGAAAATTGATTAATCGAAAGAACCGTTTTTTGCGGCGTTTTTCCTTGTTGAGATGAAAACGCTCCCTGCAAATTCACATTCTTCAAAGCCAAGGAAGATTTTTCTACGGAAATTTTTCCTTCATTAATTCCGAAAGTTGCACTCATATCAGGCCAAACAGCGTGTCCAATCGGACCTTTTACTTGTAATTTGAAATAAAAATCGCCGTTGCTTTTGTAACGATTCATGTATTTTTTTACCTGCGTAGGCATTAAGGACAAAGCCGATTGAATGTCCATATTTTTACCTTGTATTAAAAAATCAGCGATGCCTTCTGTCGGTGTATTTACGAGCGATCCGAATACATCCATCGTCAATTTCGACAAAGAAATTTCACCGGCTTTTATATTGTACGTTTGCGTTTTATTATCTACAAACAAGGAAAGTTTTACATTAACAGGCTCTTCTTTTAAATAATTTTTATTATCGAAAGTCATTTTGTGAACAAGTCCAGAAATGCCGGTTTCCAAGTCATACTTATCTGTGCTAAATTTACCACTTAACGTAAAATTTTTCAATAAAAATTCACAATCCGATTGATTGAATTTATTGAGATATTTTACCTCCGCATTTTTAATGCTTATTTTATTTAAGGCAAATGAAAAATTATTTTTTGTAGTGTCTTTTATCGCAGTTGAATCAGAAGCTGTTTTCCAAAAATGATAATTGTTTTCTCCTTTTTCGTTGATGCGAATATTGAGTTGAATACCGTTAATGTTCAGTTTTTCGACAGCATATTTTTTATGAAAAACATCCATCAAATTAAATTCTAAAGAAATAGTTTTGGCTTTAAAAAGCGTGTCTTTTATGGGTTCGTCCCAAGCATCCAATGCTTTCACATTATTAAACTCCACGGATGCATAGGGAAAGCTACTGAAAACAGAAAAGTGAATGTCTTTCGCATCCACAATTACTTGCGTGTTTAAATTTTTATTGACTTGCGCAACGACCAGTGTTTTTACTTCGTTCTGATAAAAATGAACGATGACAAAACCACCAATCACACCTAAAAGGAAAATGCTTAAAAAAATAATTCCTGTGATTTTTAAAAATCGCATCGAAGATTTTTTATTTAGGGACCATTTTTAGCATAATAATTTCTTGCTCGGTAAGCAATCGCCATCTGCCTTTCGGAAGATTTTTTTTTGTGAGTCCACCAAAATAAACACGATCCAATCTCAAAACTTTGTAGCCAAGTGTTTCAAAAATCCTTCTGATAATTCGGTTTCTTCCAGAATGTATTTCAATTCCAATTTCGTCTTTCGCGCCATCTACGTAACTAATCTCATCTGCCTTGATAAATCCATCTTCCAGCTCTATTCCTTCCGAAATTTTATCGATGTCTTCGCGCGCTACATTTTGATCCAAGGTAACGTGATATATTTTTTTGATGCCGTAACGCGGATGTGTCAAGCGATCCGTCATTTCACCATCGTTGGTAAACATCAACAATCCTGTCGTATTTCTATCCAATCTTCCAACTGGATAAATACGTTCGTTACAAGCTCCTTGTACCAATTCCATTACTGTTCTACGACCTCTTGCATCTTCCACGGTCGTGATAAAATCTTTCGGTTTGTTCAACAAAAGATACACATTTTTTTCGTGTCGAAGTGTTTGTCCGCCGTAATTTACAATATCTGTAGCCTTTACACGAAATCCCATTTCGGTAATTATTTTTCCGTTTACCGAAACCACGCCTGTCGCAATCATTTGATCCGCTTCTCTGCGTGAGCAAACGCCTGCATTCGCAATGTATTTATTCAAACGAATCAACCCGAGTTCTTTGTTCACTTCAGCGAAATCTTTTTCTACCGCTTTTTTTGTTTTCACGGATTTTTTTAATTCCTCACGCAAAGGTTTTCCATCCGAAGCAATGCGTGTTTTTTCCTCGTATGTTTTGCGGTGATTGTCTTCTAAATCGTATTTGTCGTTATTTCTTTTTCCGTGCGTCGCAAAATATTTTTTTTCTCCGGTGTTTTCGCTGCGCTCGTTATCATCGTCGACTTCGCGTGGCGTAAAACTTTTTTTCTCACCAAACTTTTTACGATCATCGCCACCGAAACTTCTTTTTTCTCCATCACGTTCGCGTGGCGTAAAACCTTTTTTCTCACCAAACTTTTTACGATCATCTCCACCAAAACTTCTTTTTTCTCCATCACGTTCACGTGGCGTGAAACTTTTTTTCTCGCCAAACTTTTTACGATCATCTCCACCAAAACTTCTTTTTTCTCCGTCACGCTCGCGTGGCGTGAACCTTTTTTTCTCGCCAAAGCTTTTACGATCATCTCCACCGAAACTTCTTTTTTCTCCATCACGTTCACGTGGGGTGAAACTTTTTTTCTCGCCAAACTTTTTACGATCATCGCTGCCAAAACTTCTTTTTTCTCCATCACGTTCACGTGGGGTGAAACTTTTTTTCTCGCCAAAACTTTTGCGATCGTCTCCACCGAAACTTCTTTTTTCTGAATCTCCTTCGCGCGGCGAAAAATCTCTTTTCTCAGCGGGTTTTCCTTTTTTATTCGGACGTCTTATCATGGTATTTACTAAAATTTACGCGAAAGTAAGGATTTTAGAGGGATTTTGACGAATTTTCTTTTATCTCAAGGCATAAAACGCCGATTCGATGTGATTTATTTTTGCTTGTTCTCCGTTCATCAACACGGAAATAATATCAAAACGAACTTCTATATCTAAATTATTTTTTTCGATATAAGCCGCGGCAGCTTTTATTAATAAGCGTTGTTTTTCGCGCGTTACCCACGTTTCTGGCTCGCCGAAATAATTGCTGCTGCGCGTTTTTACTTCCGCAATTATCAATACATTTTTAGAACGCGCAATAATATCTATTTCCGCATTTTTAAAATGCCAATTTTTTTCTAAGATTTCGTATTCTTTTGCTTCCAGAAAACTACTCGCTAATTGTTCGCCTTGTTTTCCGGTTATATTGTGCGCTGCCATAAAATTATTTTTTTGATACAACGCAAATCAATGCTTAAAATTTGCATCTCATAAAAAAATGTTATTTTTATCGCTCAACAAAAAAAACTATCATGAAAAATAAATTTTTGAAACTATTTGTATTCGTGTTTATCCTTGTTGGTTCTACCGCTTCTGCGCAATCGTTTGAAGGTATTATCAAATTTCAAAAACAAACTGATTTAGCAAATACAAATTATGTTTATTATGTAAAAGGAGATAAAGTTCGCATTGATGAATTGGATAAAAATGGCAAAACGGACGGTAGTTTTTTGGTGGATTTAAAAGCAAATACAATGCTTTCGTTAAACTACGATCGCAAATTGTATATGGATAAAAAAGCGGGAGCATCAGCTTCTGTAAATGCAAATTGCGTGGTTACAAAAACCAAAAACGTGAAAGCAATTATGGGTTATAATTGTCGCGAATACGTGGTAAAAAACACGACCGATAACACACAAATATCGTATTGGATTGCGGAAAGTAAATTTAATTTCTTTCACCGATTATTAAAATTATTGAATCGAAAAGATAAATCTTCGGTGTATATCCAACAGATTGTTGGCTTAAAAGGTGAATTTCCTTTTTCATCCGTAGAAACAACTATAACCGATAACAAACAAGTAAATCGCATGGATGTTACGGAAATAACCCAAAAAACATTGGATGCATCGTTGTTTGAAGTTCCGAAAGATTTCAAAAAATTTGACGGAAAATAATTTCCGTTTTTTGATACTTCGAAAAAATAATTTTTCGAGCATCACGAAAAGCAGAAAAACTCAAATACTTCGCGTAATTCGTATCTTCTTAACGAAAATTTATTTTTACGATGGATTTTACCGATGATTATTTTATGCGTGAAGCGCTGAAAGAAGCGCACAAGGCTTTTACAGCGGACGAAGTTCCGGTTGGTGCCGTAATTGTTTGCGAAAATAAAATTATTGCGCGCGCGCACAATTATACAGAGCGTTTAAACGATGTAACGGCGCATGCCGAAATGCAAGCATTTACAAGTGCTACTGCGTTTTTAGGCGGAAAATATTTAACAGAATGTGTTTTGTACGTAACCTTAGAACCTTGTGTAATGTGTGCTGGTGGCGCATTTTGGACACAACTAAAAGGCGTTGTCTACGGCGCATCGGATGAAAAAAGAGGATTTTCTACGATCAAAAAAAATATTTTTCATCCGAAAACTATTGTTAAATCAGGTATCTTAGAGCCTAAATGCGCACAATTGCTCAGAGATTTTTTTCAGAAAAAAAGGGCTTCAAAAAATTAATTTTTCAAAGTCCATTTTTCGTGCTTCCAAAAAATAATTTTTTGGAGGATAAAAATCACAATATGAATAATGTTGTTACAAAACAAATATTCTCGAGATATTGAATCCGAGTTTAAAACCCCAATTTGTCCAAGTGGAAGTGGTACGCGCAATAAACTGATTTTCGTCCATGCCATCGGAATTCGTAAAAAATACTTGAAAAACATGTCCTCCTGTTTCAATTTCAATTCCGAGTCCAGATTCGTTATAATAAACAGTATTTGAATAATGAAGAACAGTATATGCGGTTTCGGCATCTAAAGCAAAGTGTTTCCCAAGCTTATAACGTGCCGCGGCAGTAATTGCCCATACATCGTTTCGGTCGGTAATGGTTGGAACAATATTATAATGCAAATAAAGCGGAGCGATTTGAAGTGAAAATTTGTCTGAAAATTTGCGTCCAATAATTAATTCGTGGCAATACGAAAATCGGTCGTAAAGGGTTGGATACACAGCAAATCCATTGTCATCCGGAATGTGTTCGTTGGTATAAAAAAAGGAAGAAACCAAGACCAAACTGATAGGCATTGAAAAAGTTTTTTGTCTTAAAATTTGATATTTAAGATAGGAATCTACCATTTTATTTAAGGAACTTCTACCAATACCAACCATCAATCGCCCGTCATAACTGTAATCCAAACCCAATCGAATGTTCGCTGGACCATCAAATCCCCAAGCATTGTATGCGCCTGAATTTAGATTGGCAAAACGATGTTCAATTCGGAAATCCAACGAATTTTTTCCAACTACTTCTGTTGTTTGTTGATTAATCAAATGACTGTTGTTAAACGTATTTGTAACCAGTTCTTTCTTTTTAGGTTTATTACTTAAACTGTCCATTAAAGAGGTCAAATCGTCCGTAGTTGTTTGTTGTGCAAACGATCTGATAAAAGAACTTAAAAAAATCAGGAGGAGGAATATTTTTAGTTTCATACCATTTTAATTATTTAAAGCACCTTGATTTACCCAAAGTTCAATTTGCCGAATACTGCATGAATTAATTTTTGAGCTTGGGGGCATTGGAATATAGCCGCGCAATGGTGCAGTAGCGCCTACTAATTGTCCCGAATGAGCAGCAGATTGAACACCTGCATAAGTATCTAAAACAATTCCTCCGCCTGCCGTACTGCTGTTGTGGCAAGAATAACAGTAGTTAGATAAAACAGGTTGTACTTTTGTCGAATAACTTGGCGTAGATGTGGTATCGCATGCTGTATTTAAATCTGCCGAAGGATTTATTTCTTCGAAATTATCGTAATAACAAGAACCCAATCCTAGTATAAAAACAAAAATTAAAAATAAAAGAAGTTTTTTCATGATGAAATTAATTATTTTTTGCGCCCTGTAAAATCCAAAGATAAATAGTAAGAATTTGTTGATTGCTTAATTCGGGCGTTGGTGTTGGTGGCATTTGTTGTTGAGTTCCTTTCGGTGCAATATCGGTATAAAGCTGACTGTTTTGTGCATTGCCCGGAGTAATTTGCCCATAATTGATAACTTCATTATACGTGAGTAAGGCGCGATCAGAATCTCTTCCACTACCATTTCCGTGGCAACTCGATTGTGTACAATTGCCGATAATAATAGGTTGTACATCGTTGCTGAAACTAATAATGGGACTATTTGGAACAACGGGTTCGTGTTTGCACGCAATTAACGAAACGAACAAAAGGGAAACTCCCCAAAATATTTTTTTCATTTGTGCTCTAATTAAAACACTTCAACGCAGGATTAAGCTAAATATTGCGTATCCACTTTTCTTTCCCATTCATACTACTCAAATAAATATCCAAACGTGAAATAACAATTCTTTTTTCAAGTGTTAGAAAACGATTCCAAAAAAATAATTTTTCAACGATCTTTTTTCGTACTTCGAAAAAATAATTTTTCGGAGGACAAAAAAATCACTCTTTATTTTTCAAGATATCTTTTAAATTCGGTCGCAAACGACTTTTATAAACGGAAAGTGAATCTTCTTTTTTTCGTCCTTTTCGGATTTTTCGTTGTTCTTCTATCGGCAAAGCCGCAATTTCCATACATTTTGGCGTGCAACAACCTTTCATTTTCTCCGCACATTCATCGCACTGAATAAAAAGTAAATGGCAATCTTCATTCGCACAATTTACGTGTGTATCACAGGTTTTTCCGCATTGATGACATTCCGAAATCACATCTTCGGTAATGCGCTCTCCCACTCGTTCGTCAAAAACAAAATTTTTTCCGATAAATTTAGAAGGCAAATTTTCTGCTTTTAATTGTCGCACGTAATCGATAATTCCGCCGTGCAATTGGTTCACATCTTTAAATCCGTGATGTTTTAAATAGGCGCTCGCCTTTTCGCAACGAATTCCGCCGGTGCAATACAGCAAAACTTTTTTTTCTTTTTTCTCCTTCAATAAATCCAATACAAGCGGCAATTCTTCTCGAAAAGTATCCGTGTCCGGACAAATGGCATTTTCAAAATGACCGATTTCACTTTCATAATGATTACGCATATCCACCACAATGGTTTCGGGCTTTTCGAGCGCTTCGTTAAATTCTTTTGCCGTTAAATGATTCCCGACATTGGTTACATCAAAAGCATCGTCGTTTAAGCCGTCGGCAACAATTTTAGTGCGTATTTTTACAGCCAATTTATAAAATGATTTTCCATCGTCCTCCACCGCAATTTTTAAGGGAACATCTTTAAAACGATTATCTTGATATAAATTTTGTTTAAAAACATCCCAATTCTTTTCAGGAACCGACATTTGCGCATTAATTCCTTCGTGCGCAATGTAAATTCGTCCGAAAATATTCAGAGCTTTCCAGCCTTCATAAAAGCTATCGCGCAAAGCTTGCGGATCATCTACCATCACATATTTATAAAAAGAAACAGTGATGCGACGAATGGTTTCTGCCTGCAATTTTTGCTTTAATTCTTTCTTATTTTGCCGATTGTATAAAAGCATGCTTCGAAAAATTATTTTTTGCAAAGATATTAATTGCGGATTTATTGCATCGTATTGCAGATAAAACAATAATTTAGCCGACAAAATTGCAGAATATTATGGCTGAAAAAGAAACTATTTTAGTAATCGGTGCCAACGGACAAATTGGTGTTGAATTGGTGGAAAGGCTTCGTTCTATCTATGGAAATGATGGTGTGGTGGCGTCGGATGTTGTAAAACCGATAAAAAATTCTTCGGACGGAATATTTGAAGTGTTGGATGTTTTAAATATCAAAAATCTGGACGAAGTTGTTTCTCGACATAAAATTACGCAAGTCTATTTATTGGCGGCTCTTTTATCGGCTACAGCCGAAAGAAACCCGAAACTTGGCTGGCAACTCAATATGGAAGGGTTGATTAATCTATTGGATTTAGCCAAAGAAGAACGCATCAAAAAATTATATTGGCCCAGCTCCATCGCTGTTTTCGGACCCAATACGCCCAAAGACAATACGCCTCAATATGGAGTTATGGAACCCAGCACTGTTTACGGAATCAGTAAATTAGCAGGTGAACGTTGGTGCGAATATTATTTTCATAAATATCGTGTAGATGTTCGGAGTTTGCGTTATCCAGGCTTAATTGGCTACAAATCAGCTCCTGGCGGAGGGACAACGGATTATGCAGTACATATTTTTCACGAAGCTTTGAAAAATAAACGTTACGAATGTTTTTTGTCGGAAAATACCACTTTGCCAATGATGTATATGCCCGATGCCATTGATGCAACTATAAATATTATGGATGCTCCAGCAGAGAAATTAATTATTCGTTCGAGTTATAATATAGGCGCGATGAGTTTTTCGCCGAAGCAAATCGCTTTTGAACTCAAAAAACACATTCCGGAGTTTGAAATTAGCTACGAACCAGATGCTCGTCAGCTTATTGCCGACAGTTGGCCCAGAAGCATCAACGATAAGCCTGCCAGAAACGATTGGGGCTGGATTCCGAAGTATGATTTGTCAAAAATGACAAAAGATATGCTCGATCATCTAAAAAAAGTTTCTTAAAAAATTATTTTTTTGTAACCTTTTATTTTGTCCCTGCGTAGAACTCCACACAGTTTATGTTTGAAGGGAAGAGAGATCTGTTTCTCCCCCTTAGTCGAAAATAAAGAGCGATTAGGCGAAAAGATAAACTTGACAAGTGAAATGTTTCTAATTTAGCTTTGTAAGTGGATATTTGGGATTTAATTTTTACACCAAAGATGAAAAAAAATATACTCGTATCGTTGTTGATTTTAGCAGGAATTACTGTTTCTCAGTATTCTCAATCTGCTACTGGGCAGGGCTCCGCTCCTAATTATGTGGATGCAAATGGTTTGAAACAAGGACATTGGATTATTCTTAATAAAACAGCCAAATTACCTGGATATACAGACGATCAAAAAGTAGAGGAAGGTAATTTTACAGACAGCAAAAAACAGGGAATTTGGGAGCAATATTATCCAAGCGGCTTCACTAAAAACAAACTTACTTACAAAGACAATGTGCCAAATGGATATGCTATAATGTATAATGATAGTGGTAAAATTTCAGAAGAAGGTCTTTGGCAAAATCACAGATGGGTGGGCGATTATAAACTCTATTACAATAATGGAAAAGTGGAGCAAGAGTTTAAATTTAACACGATGGGAAAAAGAGAAGGAGAGCAAAAATATTATTACCCCAATGGACAAGTAATGATGGATGGAAACTGGAATGGCGGAAAAGAAAATGGTACTTTAAAAGAATATTACGATAATGGACAAATAAAAGCTGAAAAGCCCTTTGTAAACGGAAACTTAGATGCTGCAAATACGAAAGAATATCAACCAACAAAACCGATAACTGTTGTAAAAGACAATCCTCCAGCTACAAGTGCACCTAAAGTAGTTGTAAAAGCGGATGAAAAACCGAATTTACCAACTCAAGTTTTTACTGGTGAAGGTTATTTTAAACTCTACAATAGAAACAAACAAATCGCTAAAGACGGAAATTTTGTACACGGTGTTTTGAAGGATGGTAAATGCTATTACTATTCCAATGACGGTATTCTCAGCCGAATCGCAGTTTACAAATCGGGAGTTTATATTGGAGATGCCCCAATAGACGATAAAACGAAATAAGATCGTTCATCGCAAAATCATTTCTTCATTCTAAAAATTCTTTTTTACCTTTGACTTTTATGTCAGAGCCCTTATTCCTATACAATACACTTTCTCGAAAAAAAGAAATTTTTGAGCCGTTAAAGCCTCCTTTTGTAGGATTGTACGTTTGCGGACCAACAGTTTACAGCGATGTGCATTTAGGAAATTGTCGCACGTTTATTTCATTCGACTTAATTTATCGTTATCTACTTCATTTAGGATACAAAGTGCGCTATGTGCGAAATATAACCGATGCCGGACATTTAGAAGGCGATCGCGATGAAGGCGATGATAAATTTGCCAAAAAAGCGAAAATAGAACAAGTGGAGCCCATGGAAATTGTGCAGAAATACACACTTCGTTTTCACGATGTAATGCGCGCTTTCAATAATTTACCACCTTCTATTGAACCTACTGCCACTGGGCATATTAGCGAACAAATAGAAATGATAAAACATATTATTTCTAACGAATATGCTTACGAAATCGATGGAACGGTTTATTTTGATGTAGAAAAATATGCAAAAACTAATAACTACGGACAATTAACCAATCGTCTGTTGGAAGATTTAATGACCAATACGCGCGAATTAAGCGGACAAGACGAAAAAAAAGGTCGCCTCGATTTTGCTTTATGGATCAGTGCAAAACCCGAAACATTAATGAAATGGTATTCGCCTTGGGGTTGGGGATTTCCAGGTTGGCACATCGAATGTTCCGCAATGAGCGAAAAATATTTGGGTGAAACCTTTGATATCCACGGAGGTGGAATGGATTTACAAGCTACGCATCACACCAACGAAATTGCGCAATCGCAAGCTTGTTATCACAAACAGCCTGTTAAATATTGGATTCACACCAATATGCTTACCGTAAATGGTGTGCGAATGAGTAAAACAGCTGGAAATGGTTTTCTGCCGCACGAATTATTTTCAGGCAATCATCCGCTGTTAGAAAAAGGATATTCGCCAATGACGGTTCGCTTTTTTATGCTTCAAACACATTACCGCAGTACACTTGATTTTTCAAACGAGGCTTTGCAAGCATCTGAAAAAGGCTTTGCGCGATTAATGGCTGCTTACAAAACGTTACAAAATTTAAAAATATCCGACACATCTACTTCCGACATAAAAGCGATTGAAAAAAGATGTTACGATGCCATGAACGATGATTTCAACAGTCCAACTGTTTTGGCAAATTTATTTGAAGCGGTACGTATTATTAATTCGGTAAATGATGGGAAAGAATTTTTAACTGCTGACGACTTACAAACTTTAAAAAGTCTTTTTCAAAACTTTATTTTTGACATCTTCGGATTGCAATCCGAAACAACAGAAACGAATAATAATAGAGCTTTGGATGGTGTTATGAAAATGATTTTAGCATTTCGGAACGATGCAAAAGCAAAAAAAGATTTTTCTGTTTCGGATAAAATACGAGATGACCTTTCTCAATTAAATATCACTATTAAAGACACCAAAGATGGCGCAAACTGGACAATTCAGGAATAACAAAAAAATAATTTTCGGAACAGTAATTATTTTTTTCCTGTTTATCGCTTGTAATAATAATTCGCAAAATCAAACTTCCACAACAAGCACCGAAAAAGCTGTAACACAAGCACCACAGGTGATTGCGCCGCAGTTTAATTCGGATTCAGCCTACACATTTATAAAAACACAAGTAGATTTTGGGCCTCGAATCCCAGGTACAAAAGCACACGAAAATTGCGCTGATTTTTTAATCGAGAAATTAAAATCATACGGATTGAAAGTTATTGTACAACAAGCAACCGTAACAACTTACGATTCCAAATCTTTCATTTTGAAAAATATTACGGCATCTTATAAGCCGGAATCCAACAATCGTATTTTATTAACGGCGCACTGGGATACGCGCCCTTGGGCAGATTTAGACAGTATTAACCCAACAAAACCTTTTGATGGCGCCGATGATGGAGCAAGCGGTGTAGGTGTTTTATTGGAAGTAGCGCGACAATTAAATTTACAAAAGACTGGAACTGGTGTAGACATTGTGTTTTTTGACATTGAAGATTATGGCGAAGAAAATTCAGAAACGCCAGATACCTGGTGTTTGGGTTCTCAATATTGGTCGAAAAATTTACCGACGCCAAATTATTCTGCTAAATATGGTATTCTGTTAGATATGGTGGGCGCGGCAAACGCCACTTTTCCGATGGAAGGAACTTCGATGCGTTTTGCGCCAAATGTGGTACAAAAAGTTTGGGAAACCGCGGCAAAATTGGGTTATTCTAATTATTTTATTGATGCAAAAACGGGTGAAACAACGGACGATCATTATTACGTAAATGCGATTACTGGAATTCCTACAATTGACATTGTACATTACGATCCCGCTCGCAGAAATTATCCCTATTTCCACCATTGCCACAGCGATAACATGAGCGTTATCAATAAAAAAACATTGAATGTAGTCGGACAATTATTACTTGAATTAATATATCAAGACAAATAATTTTTAGCTAATAATTTTATTTTCTAAAATAAAAACAGGTTATTTGTTGAGTTCAATTTTTTTAAAATTAAAAACAAAATCAATGAAAAAAATATTTCTTGGAATGTTGTGTTTGTCTGGAATGCTTTTAAACACAAGTGCTTTTGGTCAAATGACTTTTGTAAAAGGATACATTGTAACGTTGAAAGGCGATACAATGAAAGGTGAAATCAGACAAAATCCTAAAAAGGATGTAGATAATTTTACGAAGGTTTATTTTCGTGTTTCTGAAAGAGAAGAAGGAAAAACATATCACGCAGAAAAATTGCAAGGATATGGTTTTTTAACGCAAACATTTATCCAAAAAAAAGTAGATGGTGAAATGGTTTTTGTGCGCGTAGAAGCTTTGGGAGCATTGAATTTATACGAATCAAAATACGAAACAGAAGCAATGAATAAAATCGTAACGGATTCGGATTTTTATGTCGAAAAAAATGGCGATGAAAAAGCAAATTTAATTCACATTAAATCCGGAAAATTTAAAAAAGATATGGCGGAGTTGCTAAAAGACGATACTGATTTGGTACAAGATATTGATCAACAAAAATACAGCTTCGATGATATTCAAGACGTGATTAATCAATACAATCAGTGGGCGAAGCAGCAAAATCATTAAGAAAAAGCCTTTCGAAAAAATATTTTTTCGAACCCGAAAATTTATCTCCAAATCTTGCTCCGAAAAGATTAATTTAGCTTCCTCATCAGAAGAAAATTATGTCGGAAAATAACAAAAAACTTTTTTTATTAGATGCTTTTGCCTTGATTTATCGGGCTTATTTTGCGTTCAGTAACAATCATCGCGTAAATTCAAAAGGGCTGAATACCTCGGCAATCCTCGGTTTTACAAATACCTTACTCGAAGTTTTAAAAAAAGAAAATCCCGGATATATTGCCGTTGTTTTTGATACCGCGAAACCTACCGTGCGCCACATCGAATTTGCGGAATACAAAGCCAACCGTGAAGCGATGCCAGAAGATCTTTCCAAATCAATTCCGTACATCATCAAAGTAATTGAAGGATTCAACATTCCCGTGATTTTTTCGGAAGGTTACGAAGCAGACGACGTGATCGGGACGCTCGCTAAAAAGGCCGAACAGCAAGGCTTTGTAACCTATATGATGACGCCCGACAAAGATTACGGACAATTGGTTTCTGAAAATATTTTTATTTATAAACCAGCGCGACTCGGGAATGGCGCAGAAATAATGGGTATTGCAGAAGTTTGTAAAAAATGGGAAATTCAAAACGTCAATCAGCTTATTGATATTTTGGGATTGATGGGAGATAAAGTGGATAATATTCCGGGAATACCCGGAGTAGGTGAAAAGACTGCGATTCAGCTTGTGAAAGATTTTGGAAGCATTGAAAATTTATTACAAAATACCGCACAGTTAAAAGGAAAATTAAAAGAAAAAGTTGAACAAAATTCAGATAAAGCAATTCAGTCGAAATGGCTGGCGACCATTATTTGCGATGTCCCTGTAAAATTTGAACCTGAAAAATTAATTTTGAAAGAGCGAAATAAAGAAGCTTTGCAAGAACTTTTTTCTGAACTTGAATTTCGCAGATTGGCGGAACAAGTATTGGGCGAATCTTTGTTTCAAAAAAATAATTTTTCGAAACCGGAAATTGAAAAAAAATCGCTTCCTCAAAAGAATCATTCTACATCTGCACAAATAGATTTATTCGGACACACAGAAACTTTGCTTGAAAAAAATAATTTTTCGACGGAAGAAATCATGCCCGAAAATAAAATTTTCGAAACGATACAAACGATTCCTCACACGTATCACTTAATTGATACAGAAGAGAAACGCGTGAAATTAATTCAAGATTTACTCGCACAAAAAAGTATTTGTTTCGATACGGAAACAACCGGAATTGATGCTCATACTGCCGAATTAGTCGGAATATCCTTTGCTTACAAGCCTTTCGAAGCCTATTACATTCCCATTCCTGAACAAAGAGATAACGCGCAAAAAATAGTGAACGAATTTAAACCGTTGTTTGCAAACGCTTCCATCGCTAAAATCGGACAAAATATAAAATACGACATGTCGGTTTTATCCTGGTATGATGTAGAAATTAAAGGCGAATTGTACGATACGATGGTGGCGCATTTTCTCATTCAACCAGATATGCGGCACAACATGAATGTGCTTGCCGAAACATATTTGAATTATTCGCCTGTGAGCATTGAAACGTTGATTGGTAAAAAAGGAAAAGGGCAGCAAAGTATGCGCAATGTGGCAATTGACGTGATAAAAGAATATGCTGCGGAAGATGCCGACATCACCTTGCAACTTAAAAATAAGTTGGAACCGTTGATGGAAAATCCGGAAATGAAAAAACTTTTTTGGGAAATGGAAATGCCTTTAGTTCCTGTACTTTCCGCAATGGAAGCGGAAGGCATCGCATTAGATAAAAAAGCCTTGAACGAATTATCTTCTCAATTAGAAAAGGATATTTTATCGGTGGAAACCGAAATCCAGCAATTGGCGGGCACCTCCTTCAATGTTTCATCACCAAAACAAGTGGGTGAAGTTTTATTTGAAATTTTAAGAATCACCGAAAAGCCGAAAAAAACAAAAACTGGACAATACGCAACGGGCGAAGATGTGTTGGCAAAATTAACTGCCAAACATACTATTGTCGGAAAAATTTTGGATTACCGAGAATTGATAAAATTAAAAAACACTTACGTGGATAGCTTGCCAATGCTGATAAATCCGCGTACCGGAAGAATTCATACTTCGTACAATCAAGTGGTAGTGGCAACCGGAAGATTGAGTTCTGACAATCCGAATTTGCAAAATATTCCAATTCGTACGGAACGCGGGCGCGAAATTCGCAAAGCGTTTATTCCGAGAGATGAAAATTATGTATTGCTTTCCGCCGATTATTCTCAAATTGAATTACGCATTATTGCGGCATTAAGTAAAGATGAAGAAATGATTGCCGCTTTTCATTCTGGGCAAGACATTCACGCAGCAACGGCAGCGAAAGTGTACAACGTGGAATTGGAAAATGTAACGTCGGACATGCGTCGAAATGCGAAAATGGTAAACTTCGGAATCATCTATGGAATATCGGCTTTCGGACTTTCTGAACGCTTAAACATTTCGCGTGGCGAAGCAAAAGAAATCATCGAAAATTATTTTTCAAAGTATCCACGTATCAAAGCATACATGGATGAGAGCATTGATTTTGCTCGAAAAAATGGATATGTAGAAACCGTAATGGGACGCAGAAGATATTTACGCGACATCAACTCGGGCAATGCTACTGTACGCGGATTTGCGGAACGAAATGCGATCAATGCGCCCATTCAAGGCAGTGCAGCGGACATGATAAAAATTGCGATGATTAATATTCAACATACATTAAAAGAAAAAAAATTAGAAACAAAAATGTTGCTTCAAGTGCATGACGAGTTGGTATTTGATGTTCCGAAAAAAGAATTGGAAATTGTAAAACCAATCATTGAAAATTGCATGAAGAATGCGATTCCAATGTTGGTGCCTATTGAAGTCGGGATGGGCAGCGGCACTAACTGGCTCGAAGCACATTGATATTTTTTATACTTTTGTTCCGTCTTCCTTCGGAAGAAAATCTGGTTTCAAAAAATATTTTTTCTATATGAATTTAGTTAAAGAAATAGCTCCCGATGCGCAAATTTGGATTTACCAAAATAGCCGTGAATTCAGCGAAAGTGAAGTATCTGAGATTCAAAAAAAACTTTTTGTATTTATCAATGAATGGGCAGCTCACGGACAAAAATTAACGGCGGCAGCCGAAATTTTTCACCGTCGTTTTATTGTATTGTGCGCCGATAAAAACGAAGCAATTCCGAGTGGTTGCTCCATTGATACTTCGGTGCATTTTATTCAACAATTAGAAAAAGAATTTCAAATTTCTTTGCTGGATAGAACGACAATTGTGTATGAAAAAAGCGGAAAATTAAATTCCTTCAAAATTTCTCAATTTGAACAAATGCTTGCTACAAAAGAGGTAGACGAAGACACAATTATTTTCAACAATACGATTAATACAAAATCTGACTTGGAAAATAATTGGAAAATTCCAGTGAAGGATTCTTGGTTACAAGCGATTTTATAAGCCTTCGAAAAAATATTTTTTCGAAGGCTTTTTTTATTGAGAAAAAATTAGTTCAAATTTTCTTTTCGCATCGAACTAATTTGTTCGGCAATTAATCCGAAAAAGAAGAAAATAATTCCGGAAATAATACTCACCATCGCACCCACACTGATTCCTTTTCCTATCAATACAATTGGAAATCCCCACATAATCCCGGCAATAATAAAAAAGAAAGCCAAAGGAAAAAAGATACGCATCGGATTAAACAAAACAACAATATTGAGAATTTCTTTTAATGTTTCGAATGCTGTTTTTGTACTAATCGTACTGGTTCCGGAAGTTCTCGGCTTTATTTGAATGGGAATTTCGAGTACCAACTGTTTTTGACTGATAAATGTTAACGCAATAATATCGCTGTACGCCATGGAATCTGGACAAATACGAATGTATTTTTTGGCTAAATCGGTCGTGTAAATTTTCATTCCCGAATTAATATCTGTAATTTTTAAGGGCATTAATATTTTGGCAATGTTCCGAATGAGCCATTTACCAAAACTTCTATAATACCCCGACGCATTATTTTTTCGATTTCCGACAATCATATCAGCATCTTTCGAAATTATTTCTTGATATAATTTTTCAATATCTTCCAAATAATGCTGCCCATCCGCATCAATGGTAATAAGGTATTTCGTTTTCACTTCTGCAATTCCGGCTTTGATAGCGCCGCCATATCCTTTATTTATTTTATTTTTAATGCTTGAAAAATTATTTTTTTGACGGTATTTTTCAAGCACATCTTGCGTTTTATCCGACGAACCATCATTGACAACAATTAGTTGAAAAAAATTTTTTTCGCAGAAAGCTAAAAGTTCGGGTAAAAAATGCTCCAATGATTTTTCTTCATTATAAGCTGGAACGATTATGGTCAGTGAATTTTCCATTTGTACTTTTTAAATAATTCCTTCGCGAATTAAATCGTGTAAATGTACAAAACCAGCGTAATTGCCTTTGTCTGTAACCACCACTTGCGAAATATGGTGTTTCTCCAATAAAAGCATTGCTTCCACCGCTAACTCCGATGCTTCAATAGTTTTCGGTTTCTTATTCATAATATCAATCGCTTTTAAAGCTGCGAAAGAATCTGTTTTTTCAAGCATTCTACGTAAATCACCATCCGTAATCACGCCCACCAATTTTTTATTTTCCACCACGGCCGCGGCGCCCAAACGTTTGGAAGAAATTTCTACAATTACTTTTTTTATCGAATCCGATGGTTTTACTTGCGGTTGCTGATTTTGAACGCTGATATCCGCCACTTTCAAATATAATTTTTTACCGAGCGCGCCGCCAGGATGAAATTTCGCAAAATCCGTTTTTGAAAAACCTCTGTAATCCAACAAACAAACGGCTAAGGCATCGCCCATCGCCATTTGAGCCGTAGTACTGGAAGTAGGCGCTAAATTATTCGGACAGGCTTCCATTTTTACAGTACAATCCAACACAAAATCTGCTTGTTGCGCCAAATAAGAATCCGTGTTTCCGACGAAAGCAATCAATTTATTTTTTCCATTTTTCAACAAAGGAATCAACACTTTTATTTCGGGCGTATTTCCGCTTTTCGAAATACAAATAATCACATCTTCTTTTTGAATTGTTCCTAAATCACCGTGAATGGCATCCGCAGCGTGCATAAATATAGCAGGCGTTCCGGTCGAATTCATCGTTGCCACAATTTTATTAGCGATAATCGCGCTTTTGCCAATACCTGTAACGACAACTCTTCCTTTGGATTTATAAATTAATTTTACGCATTCAGAAAAGTCGTTTGAAATATTTTTTTTCAAATTCGCAATTGCTTCTGCTTCTAAAGAAATAGTTTTGATTGCCAGTTTTATAATTTCATCGTTCGATTTCACGCCTTTGTATAATTTTTAGAAATTTTATGCTTTATTTTAACAGGATACAATTATTTTTTTATATATATTTACGATACAAATTTAATCTAAATTAAATAATACAATAATAATGTTAGAACAAGAAGTAGAAACGTCCTTACAGGATTGTTTACAGAAATTTTTCGGATTCAACAGCTTTAAAGGTCCGCAAGAAGCTATCATTAACAGTATTCTCGATCGTAAAGACACCTTTGTAATTATGCCCACGGGCGGCGGCAAATCATTGTGCTACCAATTGCCCGCTTTGGTAAGCGAAGGAACTGCCATTATTATTTCTCCGCTTATCGCTTTGATGAAAAACCAGGTGGATGCCTTGCGCAACTTCGGAAACGAAGACGGAATCGCTCACTTTTTAAATTCGTCTTTAAATAAAGCAGAAATCAAATTAGTAAAAGAAGATATTCTGAAAGGAAAAACAAAATTATTATACGTAGCTCCCGAATCTCTTACCAAAGAAGAAAATATTGCATTTTTTAATGAGATAAAAATTTCTTTTTTCGCGATTGACGAAGCACATTGTATTTCGGAGTGGGGACATGATTTCCGTCCAGAATACAGACGTTTACGCCCAATGATTGAACAAATTGGAACCGTTCCGATTATCGCGCTTACTGCCACGGCAACACCAAAAGTTCAGGAAGATATTCAGAAAAATTTGGGTATGACAAATGCCAACGTTTTTAAATCTTCTTTTAATCGCGCTAACTTATATTATGAAGTAAGACCGAAAACAAATGTTATCAAAGAAATTATTAAATACGTCAAACAAAATTCCGGAAAATCAGGAATTATTTATTGCTTGAGTCGTAAGAAAGTAGAAGAAATTGCCCAAACACTTCAAGTAAACGGAATCAAAGCATTGCCTTATCACGCAGGATTAGAAGCCGCTGTTCGTGCTAAAACACAAGATCAATTTCTGATGGAAGAAATTGATGTAATTGTCGCTACTATTGCTTTCGGAATGGGAATTGACAAACCGGATGTTCGTTTTGTGATCCATCACGATATTCCGAAAAGTTTAGAAGGTTATTACCAAGAAACTGGTCGTGGCGGACGCGATGGCGGCGAAGGAAAATGTGTTACTTTTTACAGTTTCGAAGACATTCAAAAACTGGAAAAGTTTATGAAGGGCAAACCTGTTGCAGAACAAGAAATTGGACAACAATTATTATTGGAAACAGTTGCTTATGCAGAATCTTCTGTTTGTCGCAGAAAACAATTGCTTCATTATTTTGGAGAAGTTTACAAACAAGATAATTGTCAGAATTGCGATAATTGTACACATCCGAAAACAAAATTTGAAGGGATGGACGATGTGGCTTTAGTTCTTGAAACAGCTCTCGAAGTAAAAGAAAAATTTAAAGCGAAACATTTAGTAGCGGTTTTAACAGGAACCATAAATAGTGTCGTAAAGTCCTATAAACATAACGAATTAGAGGTTTTCGGAAAAGGAAATGAAGACGGGAAAGAGGAAAAATTTTGGACAGCCGTAGTGCGTCAAACTATCATCGCAGGACTTCTTATAAAAGACATTGAAAGTTACGGAACGCTTTATTTGAGCAAAGCAGGAAAAGATTTTTTGAAGAAACCGACTTCCATGATGCTTACCAAAGATCATGATTATGAAAATGCGGATGAAGATGACGATGATATCATCGCTTCCGGCGGACAAAAAGGCGGAACAGGTGCAGACGAAGCATTGTTTTCAATGCTAAAAGATCTATGTAAAAAGACCGCGAAGCAACACAATTTACCGCCTTACGTTGTTTTTCAAGAGGTTTCTTTGGAAGAAATGGCGATTCAATATCCTATTAAAATGGATGAACTTATCCATATAACAGGCGTTGGAACAGGAAAAGCGCAAAAATTCGGAAAACCATTCTTGTCGCTTATCGAAAAGTATGTGGAAGAAAATGAAATTGAACGTCCGCAAGATTTGGTCGTGAAATCCATCGTAAATAAATCCGGATTAAAAGTTCACATCATCCAAAATATTGATCGTAAACTACGATTGGAAGACATCGCGAAAGCAAAAGGACTTACTGTGCGTGAATTGATTTCAGAAATTGAAAGTATTGTTTCTTCAGGAACCAGAGTAAACATCAATTATTACATTGAAGATGTAATTGATGAAGATAAACAAGAAGAAGTGTATGATTATTTCCGCACGGCGCAAACCGACTCCATTGACGCGGCTTTAAAGGAACTCGGAGAAGAAGATTATACCGAAGAAGAAATACGTTTGATGCGAATTAAATTTATTTCGGAGTTCGGAAATTAATTTTTTGAACACACTAAAATCACTTGTTTTTCTACCGAGAAACAAGTGATTTTATCTTTCTGCCAATTCATTCAGCGCAATCCAAGTCATTAATCCCACGCCAATTTCAAGTGCTTTTTCATCAATTTCAAATGTTGGTGTATGAACACCGGAAACAATATTTTTTACTTTATTTCCAGTTCCCAATCTATAAAAGCAAGCTGGAATTTGTTGCGAATAAAAAGCAAAATCTTCCGCTGTCATACGCATCGGCAACTCTTCCACGTTTTCTTTTCCTAGAAAAATTTCTGCCCAATGCTGCGCTTTTCCAGTAACAGTTTCGTCGTTTACCAAAAATGGATAGCCTTTTACAATCGTTGCATCACAAGCACCTCCGCTATCTTTCGCTATTTTTTGCACTATGAATTTTATTTTTTCGTGCACTTCCGAACGCCATTTTTCATCCATCGTTCGGAAAGTTCCTTCTATTTTTACTTCCGCAGGAATAACATTGGTAGCACCATTTCCGATTATTTTTCCGAAAGCAAGAACAGTTGGAAAATTATTTTTTTCATTTTTAAATTCTGCTTCTAACGCGATTAAAATACGCGACGCAATTAATAAAGGATTATTGTATTCCTTTGGCATCGCGGCATGCCCACCTTTTCCTTTTACCGTCAAATAAATTTCATCGGTAGATGCCATGTACATTCCTTTTTTAAATCCTACTTTTCCTGTTTCCATCGAAGGAAAAACATGTTGCGCGAAAATACAAGTCGGCTGCGGGTTTTGAAGCACTCCTTCTGCAATCATCATAGAAGCACCACCCGGTAATTTTTCTTCGCCAGGTTGAAAAATTAACTTTATCGAGCCTTCAAAATCATTTTTTAATTCCGTTAGGATTTTTGCCACACCCAACAAAGAAGCCGTGTGTACATCGTGTCCGCAGGCATGCATTACGCCTTTATTTTGCGAAACGTATGTTGTTTTATTTTCTTCTACAATCGGCAAAGCATCCATATCGGCACGCAAAGCGATTGTTTTTTTTTGCGAATTTTTTCCTTCTAAAAGCGCCACGATTCCGGTTCCTGCAATTCCTCTTTTAAATGGAATTCCAATTTTGGTAAGTTGTGCTGCGATAAAATCAGAAGTGTTATTTTCCTGAAAAGACAATTCGGGATGCGCATGCAAATGCCTTCTGATTTCAACTGTTTCAGAAAAATAATTTTTGGCGAGGTGTTTTATTCTTTCTTTTAAGTCCATATCCAGAAAAATAATTCTAAAAAATGACAATTTACTACCACAAATGAACGAAAAAAAATTCAGGAAGCCTTGTTAAAACAATTTTAGAACTTCCTATTTTCAGCTATTGATTTTATGCTTTTTTATTTTAGTTTTGTGCTTTCAAAAAAAATTACATGAAACACTTTTTACTCGGTTTATTATTTTTCCTCTTTAGTGCGAATTTTCTTTCTGCACAGCAATTTGCCAAAGATCATTCCGATTGCGGAAATTCAATGGAAGAAGTAACAGAATCTAATTTAGGTCCAATTACATTGGATGGAACCAGTGGAAATAATACGGTTTCCGATCATAAAAAAAGGAGTTTATTTTTTTTCTATAAAGAACACAACATTGCATGGTTGAAATTTCGTGTACAAAAAGATACACTGCTAACGTTTGATATTATTCCTCACAAAAAAACGGACGACGTTGATTTCTTACTTTTTCGTTACACAGGTGGAGATGGTTTTTGCGACAGTTTGCGGACAAAAAAAATAAAGCCGATACGTACAAATATTTCTAAACCAGATAGTGGCTCCAATGGTCAAACAGGTTTATCTACAAGCGCTACGCAAGATTTTGTGCCTTGGGGAAAAGGACCTGCATACAGCAAAGCATTGTCTGTAAAAAAGGGGGAAATTTATTATTTGGTACTTGATAATTTTACAGAAGGCGGACAAGATGTTTCGATTGAAAATCTTTCTGCGACTTCAAATCCAGCTCCACAGGCAAAATCAACGATAGATGCCGCCCCAGTAAAAGTAGGTTCGATTAAAGTTCAATGCCCTTTAACCATCTCGGTTGTGGACGAAGATAACGGAACACCAATCAAAGGCATTTTAGCGATTGATGGTTTAGGGGATAAAACAGTTACGATTAAAGACACTTCCTCTTATTCAGTAGTGCTCGGTGCTTCGCAAAGTATTGCGATAAATTGTAATTCGAAAGGTTATTTCTTTTACAGCGGAAGTGTTGTAAGCCCTGAAGAATCAGGACCTATAACGCTTGAAATAAAAATGAAAAAAATAAAGGTCGGCTCTCACGTAACGTTAAAAAATATAAAATTTGAACCTGAAAAAGCAGAATTTTTAGTTTCTTCGAAACCGTCTTTGCTCAATTTAGTAGAATTTATGAATGCAAATCCTACCGCAAAAATTGAGATTCAAGGTTATGTAAATAGTCCGGGAACACGGAATAATTTTCGTTCTAGAAGACTTTCAAAAAAACGCGCAAAAGCCGTAAAAGAATATTTGATTTTACAAAAAATAACGAAAAAAAGGTTGCACTCAAAAGGCTACGGGAACACAAATATGATTTACCCAAATCCTATCAATACCGAACAAAGCGAAGCCAATCGCCGAGTGGAAATTATGATTACCTATTATTAAAAGCGTTTGAAAAATTAATTTTTTGAAGCCTTAAATATTAAAGATTTTTTTGCTCCTGTTTTTGTGGCATTTCCTGAAAGGAGTCGATAATTTGTTGCAAATCATCTCCATATTTTTGCATTTTATCTGCCGTTGTCCACGTCAAAATTTGGTAAAAGGAAGTATTGGTTTCTATCACTGCTAATTTGTAGGAGACCATTCCGTCGTGCACTTTTCCGGTGATGGATGTTTCCATCATTTTCGCACCGTTTAATTGTTTGACAATCGGCGTTGAAATTGTTCCTTTCTGAACGCTATCCGTAAACGGTTGCTGAATAATATTTTGAAAATACGTTTTCAAATCGTAGTCCAAATTATATTTTTGCATGTCCTTTTTTGATTCCGTAATCACCACTAAATACACTTCTTTTTCCGTGTTATCGTATTGCAAAGAAGCTTGTGGAACCAAATCAGAAACGGGCGAAAAATATTCCGGAATTTTTATAGAATAACGACTGTTTACAAATACCGTATTAAAATTCGTTTGGTGCGAACATCCTAAAATAAAGGTTAAAAAAAGTGCTCCGAAAAAATATTTTTTCATCGATAAAAAAAATTTGTTTACTAATTTTTACGAAGATACATTTTTTGATAATTTGAATTTTAATCACAATGCCAATTCAATAGTCGGATCCCAAAAAACTTTTTGAAAATTTATTATTTGGTCTTTCGCAATTCTTATTCCTTCTTTTTCTAATAATTCTTGCATCGCAAAAGGCGTTTCAAAATGATTTTTTCCAGTCAACAATCCTATTCTATTAACCACACGATGTGCAGGAGCTTTCGGATTTTGCGCATGTGCTGCATTCATCGCCCAACCTACCATCCGCGCAGAACGTGCTGTTCCGAGATATTTAGCAATGGCGCCATAACTCGTTACGCGCCCTTTCGGGATGAGCCGTGCCACTTGATACACCATTTGAAAAAAATCGGGCTCCTGTTTTTTTTCGTTCATATTTGAAAATTTAAATAGCAAATTTTAAATCCTAACTCTGAAAATTTTTTTTCGTAAAACGTTTGAATTTCCGTCAATGCAGCGGTTTCTTTTTTCTCTTTTGAAAAAATATTTTTTTCAGCATACAAATCATGCGTAGAATTCACAATCGAAAAATTATTTTTTTGAGCCTGCTCTAATGTGTATTCATAAAACGGAGCATTGTCTGTTTTGAGATGAATAATACCTTTTGGTTTTAAAATTTTTTGGTAGCGATTTAAAAATAAATCCGACGTAAGTCTTTTCCGCTCGCGACTTTCCTGTGGCTGCGGATCTGGAAAGGTAATCCAAATTTCAGAAATTTCTTGTGCCTCAAAACACGATTCAATAAAATCAATTCGCGTGCGTAAAAAAGCCACGTTGTTCATTTTATTTTCGGCGGCTGTTTTCGCGCCGCGCCAAATCCGAGCGCCTTTAATATCTACACCGATAAAATTTTTTTCTGGGAAACGTTCCGCCAATCCCACCGAATATTCCCCTCTTCCGCAGCCCAACTCCAAAACAATCGGATGGTTGTTTTTAAAATAATCCGAATTCCATTTTCCCTTCAACGAAAAATTTTGCAGAGAATCTTCGTATCCGATGTGAAAAACATTTCCGAAAGTTTCTGTTTCCGCGAAGCGTTGCAATTTTCTTTTTGTCACGTTTCTTAATTTTAGATTCCGGGATGCAAAGGTTTGATTATTATTTCTTCCGCAAGTGCAGAAGGCGACATTTCCAGTGCATTTACAATCGCATTCGCCACATCTTTCGGCTGCACAAATTCGTCTGCCGGCGCGTTAAATCCATCCCACGACGCAGTGTTGGTAGAGCCCGGCAATACGGCGGTTACTTTTACGCCGAAACAACGCATATCTTCGCACAATACACGATTAAAACCAAGCAAAGCAAATTTAGAAATTGTATAGGCCGATGCGTCCACGCGCGGATGTTTGCTCAATACCGAACACATATTGAAAATATGTCCCTTTCCTGCTTTTTTCATTTCATCTGCGAAAGCGCGCGTAACATGGTAAGCGCTGTATAAATTAGAAGCGATACACGATTCTAAATTTCCGTCTGGCTCGTCGGTAGCGGTTCCTGTTTTGTAAATGCCAGCGTTATTAATCAATACATCCAAGGTTTTCCACTCTTTTTTCACGAGTATTTCCATCGCTTTTATTTCTTCTTTTTTGGAAAGATCGCAAGAAACGATAATGACTTTTCGTGTAGGCTCTTGCGAATTGAGCGCATATTTTAGTTCTTCCAAATCGTTTTCATTGCGCGCAATAAGTACCAAATCGTAGCCTTTTTTAGCCAAAGCAAAAGTAATTTCTCTGCCAATTCCTTTGGTAGCGCCTGTAATAAGTGCTTTCATCTCAATAATCGGATTAAATTATTTTTCACGAAAGTACGCATTTGAAAAATTATTTTTTCGGAAGTGTAAAAAAGAATATTTATTTTTGCTGAAATTAAATTTCGAAATCATGGAACAACACGCACATTCTCAAGAAAAAACACATTGCATCGATAACCTTACCGTATCTGATGGAGCGGGCGTATTCGCAATTATTTATGCCATTTTAGCGATGTCGTTTATCGCCTCTCTTTTTATTTGGGGATAAGAAATCGCCGTTTATTACAGCATTTTATGCTGTAATAAATATTCAGCAATTTGAACTGCATTAGTAGCTGCGCCTTTGCGTAAATTATCGGCTACAATCCATAAATTTAGTGATTTCGCGCAAGATTCATCTCTGCGAATTCGTCCCACAAAAACTTCGTCTCGATTGTGGGCATCTTTTGGCATCGGATAATGAAGTTTCCTTAAATCGTCCGCCAAAATAAGTCCGGGTGTTTCATTCATTATTTTTTTCACTTCGTTCACATCAAAATCATTTTCAAATTCGATGTTAACGGATTCGGAATGTCCGCCAATAACCGGAATCCGAACAGCAGTAGCTGTAACTTGAATGCTGTTATCGCCCAGTATTTTTTTGGTTTCGTGCACCATTTTCATTTCCTCTTTTGTATATCCGTTTTCCAAAAAAACATCAATGTGCGGCAACACATTCATATCAATTGTGTAGGGATATGCCATTTCGCCTTTCACGCCGTTACGCTCATTCATCATCTGATCTACTGCTTTTTTTCCTGTCCCGGTAACGGATTGATACGTGGAAACAACTACTCTTTTTATTTTGTATTTTTTATGCAATGGATTTAAAACCATTACCATTTGTATCGTCGAACAATTTGGATTGGCAATTATTTTATCCGTTAAAGTCAGTTCAGAAGCATTGATTTCAGGCACAATTAGCTTTTTGGTCACATCCATTCTCCAAGCCGAAGAATTGTCAATAACAGTTGTTCCAACGGCTGCAAATTTCGGCGCCCATTCCAAGGAAGTTGTTCCGCCTGCCGAGAATAGCGCCACATCCGGACGCATCGCAACCGCTTCTTCCATTCCAACAATCGTGTATGATTTACCCTTGAAAAAAATATTTTTTCCGATTGATTTTTCAGAGGCAACTGGAATAAATTCCGTTACTGGAAAATTTCTTTCTTCGAGAATTTTCATCATTACACCGCCTACAAGTCCTGTGGCGCCTACAACTGCTGTTTTCATACTTTAAAATGAATTTATGCGTTTTATTGTCGAGCGAAAATAATCTATTTATAAAAGCAATATCTAAATCCTATGAGAAAAATATTTTTTCTAAGCGCCTTTCTTTTTCCCTTGATGTCAGTTTCGCAAGTGGAAGATGATTTTTCAGATGGAAATTTTACCGAAAATCCTTCTTGGACTGGCGATTCACAAAATTTTACTGTCAATACTTCCAAGCAATTGCAATTAAATGCAGCGGGCGCAGGAACTTCGTATCTTTCTGTTCCTTGCGAGTTTTCTGGTGATTTGGAATGGAGTTTTTGGATAAAAATGTCATTTGCGCCTTCGGATAATAATTTAGCGAAAATTTATTTGGCTTCTGACAATGCGGATTTGAATGGTTTTTTGAATGGATATTTTATTCGCATGGGACAAAATGGCGCGAATGACGATATCGGACTTTGGAAACAAAACGGAACAAGTACGACGAAGATCATTAACGGCGTTCCTGGTCACTGTGCGAAAAGTTCGAATGTCATTCGTGTTAAAATTACGAAGAGTGAACAAGGCGATTGGGCTATTTATTCTGATACCTTGGGTGGAAAAAATTATTTTTCAGAAGGTTTTGGTTCGGACAATTCGCTCAATTTGGAAAATTTTTCTTTTTTCGGAATTTCTTGCAAATACACGAGTTCTAACGCGTCAAAATTTTATTTTGATGATTTTTATATAGGTCCAATTCGCTCGGATAGTATTGATAATTCAACCATTCCGACAAATTCGATTGATCCGAACGATGTGGTAATTAATGAAATTTTATCCGATCCTTTTCCCGGAGATGTTCATTTTGTTGAGATTTATAATCGTTCGCAAAAAATAATTGATTTAAAAGACTTGTTTTTAGGCTCTTTCGATAGCATTCACAATACCTTAAAATCGCCAAAAACAATTACGACAGATTCTAAGCTTTTATATCCTAAAAGATACGTTGCGTTAAGTATCAATACGGAGAAATTAAAAAATCGCTACAATTGCCTATTCCCGGACAATTTGATCCAAATGGCTTCCTTGCCGACGATGAACATTTCTTCCGGAACAATCGTTTTGGCGTCGTCTAACGGAACAATTATAGACCGGTTTTCGTACAAGTCTTCGATGCAATTTTCCTTATTAAATAGCACGAAAGGTATATCTCTGGAAAGACTTGATTTTAATCAGCCTACGCAGGATTTGAATAATTGGCATTCAGCCGCAGAAAGCGTTTTGTCCACTCCTGGATATCAAAATTCTCAATATCGCAAGACTGAAAATGGCACTGATGCGATTCAGATTAGTCCGGCAATTTTTTCGCCAGATGATGATGGAAATAACGATGTGTTAAGTATTCGTTATGCGTTTGAAAAGTCCGGATATGTTGGCACCTTTATCGTTTACGATGCGCAAGGCAGAACGATAAAATACCTTGCAAGAAATCAATTGTTGGCTACAGAAGGGGTTTTTTCTTGGGATGGAACGAATGAAAATCGAGAAAAAGCGCGTACTGGAATTTACGTAATTTATATAAGTGTTTTTAATACGAATGGAGATGTTAAACAATTTAAGAAAACCTGTGTTTTGGCCACAAAATTAAACTAATTCAAATGGATGAAGTGGAACTAATTCGAAATTGTATTCATCATAAAAAAGAAGCGCAACAAATCTTATTTGAGCGTTATTTTGGTAAAATGATGGGCGTGTGTTTGCGCTATTCCAAAGACATTCCGCAAGCACAAGAAATTTTAAACGATGGATTTTTTTCTGCTTTTCAAACCTTGAAAAAGTACAACTCGGAGATGTGTTTTGAAAATTGGTTGAAAGAAATAATGATTTCGGCAGCCGTCAAAAATTTACGAAACAACCGAAAAGAATATTTGATTGCAAGTACTGTAAATGCTGGAGATGTTAAAAAAAACAATGATGTATTAAGCGAAGCGAAATTGGAAACAATGGATACGGAAACTATATTGCATGCTTTACAGCAATTGCCACCAGCTTACAGGGTGTTGTACAATTTGGCGGTGATTGATGATATTTCTTTGAAAAATATTATGGAAAACTTGGATATGAGCGAAGAAACAGCGATTGCGAATATATCGAAAGCAAAATTTTATTTACAAAAAAATTTAAACGCATTTGTATGAAAAATCCGTACGAAAATTCCGATGCATTTATAAAAAGGACTTTGCTAAAATACGAAGTGGCTTACGATGAAATTTGTTGGGAAAAATTAGAATCTATTTTACCGAAACGCAGCACCAAAAAATCCTTTTTTAATACTGATTTTTTCAAGATAATTTTTGCTCAGAAAAAAAATATTGCAATCGGAGTCGGATCTGTTTTTGTGTTAAGCATTTTATTTTATTTCATTGCTTTTACTACTCCAAAAAATAATTTTTCAAAAAAAAGATCTTCCGCGATGATAATCGAATCCGCAAGTTTAGCGCCTGAAAAAAATAATTTTTCGAAACCCGAAAATCTTCCTCCAATAAAAAAAGAAATCTCAAAAAAGAATCCAATTTCTGTTTCAGGAAAACCTGTTTTACCAATAAAAATAGTGCTTCAAAAAAATAATTTTTCGACGTCTGTAAATCCTATCCTAGTAAAAAAAGAAATCTCAAAAAATAATTTTCCAGCAACCGCAAAAACAAATCCTCCAAAAAATAATTTTTCTTCAACAAAAAATCAATCACAATCTCAAAAACTAAAAACGGATTCTACTTCCGTAATCGCAAAATCCGGCAACGATGCCAATTTTGATTTCTCGAAAAGCGTTGAAAATAAAAGCGCTATGGAACCTTCTGCGCTACCAGATACCGTTGATTTTTCTAGAAAATAAAAAAGCGTTTCGGAAAATTATTTTTTTCGAAGGCGTAAATTTTACGCACAAAATTTATCCTTAACTTTGCGTAAAAGCTAGCCAACGTGCTATGACGGATATTTCTGAACACCTTGATTTAATTTTAAAATCCTTGCCCGATAATCCGGGCGTGTATCAATATTTTGATAAAGAAGAGAAAATAATTTACGTAGGAAAAGCCAAAAATTTAAAAAAAAGAGTTACCTCGTATTTCAATAAAGACAAGCATGAGAGCGGAAAAACGGCAGTACTTGTTCGTAAAATTTGCGATATTAAATACATTGTTGTTGATACGGAGTTAGATGCTTTGTTGCTCGAAAATAATCTCATTAAAAAGTACCAACCGCGTTACAATGTATTGCTAAAAGACGATAAAACGTATCCTTGGATTTGCATTAAAAACGAAACTTTTCCTCGAATTTTTTCTACTCGAAATGTGGTTAAAGATGGCTCCTCTTATTTTGGTCCGTATGCCTCTATAAAGTTGATGAATACTGTGCTTGACCTCATTCGACAATTGTATACGATACGTAATTGCAACCTTCAATTGTCAGAAGAAAATATTCAGAAAAAAAAATTTAAAGTGTGTTTGGAATTTCATTTGGGAAATTGCAAAGGGCCTTGCGAAGGTTTGGAAACAGAATCGGAATACAATCAAAGCATTCGTGAAATTAAAGATATTGTTCGCGGAAATATTCATTCTGTTACCCGCCAATTGAAGCAAATGATGCAGGATTACGCACAGCAATTTCAATTTGAAAAAGCTCAAATTCTGAAAGATAAAATTGAAATACTCGAAAAATATCAAAGCAAATCAACTATTGTTACACCCGATATCAACAATGTGGATGTTTTTTCGATTTTGACGGATGAAAAATCCGGGTATGTAAATTTCTTGAAAGTGTTTAATGGTGCGATTATCCAAGGACATACGATTGAATTGAAAAAAAAATTGGATGAATCGCCTGAAGAATTATTAGCGCTTGCGATTACCGAATTGCGTCAACGTTTTGAAAGCGATGCGAAAGAAATTATTGTTCCTTTCCCAATGGAAATGGGCATTCCGGAAGCTGTGTTTTTTGTTCCGCAACGCGGAGATAAAAAGAAATTACTTGATTTGTCAGAGCGAAATGTAAAATATTATCGACAAGAAAAAAATAGAAAAGAAGAGTTGCTGAATCCCGAAGCACGATATACAAGGATTTTAGAGCAAATGAAAAAAGATTTGCGCTTAACAGAATTACCTTTTCACATCGAATGTTTTGATAATTCAAACATTCAAGGAGCTTTTCCAGTGGCGGCAATGACGGTTTTTAAAAATGCCAAACCGAGTAAAAAAGATTATCGTCATTTTAATATAAAAACTGTGGAAGGTCCGAATGATTTTGCGTCGATGGAAGAAATCATTTTCAGGCGTTACAACCGTTTGATAGAAGAAGGGCAGAAATTGCCGCATTTGATTGTGATTGACGGCGGAAAAGGGCAATTGAGCGCGGCGGTGAAAAGTTTAGAAAAGCTTGATTTGATGGGTAAAGTAGGAATTATTAGTATCGCAAAAAGATTGGAAGAAATATATTATCCCGGTGATTCTTTGCCTTTGTATTTGGATAAAAAATCGGAAACATTGCGTATCATTCAACAAATTCGCGATGAAGCGCATCGCTTCGGAATCACCCATCATCGGAATAAAAGAGAGAAAAATTTAGTGCAAACAGAACTCACAAAAATTAAAGGAATTAGCGATAAAACAGCAGAAAAATTATTACGGGAATTGAAATCCGTAAAAAATATAAAAGAAACTTCACAAGCTATATTAGCTGATTTTGTTGGTATTTCGAAAGCAAAAATAATTTTTGATTATTTTAATGCTGTCGCGTAAGCAGAAAAAAATTAATTTTAACAACTCAAAAAAATAATTTTTCAATGCACTTTTTCTTTCGCGTATTTAAAACACTTTATGGCATTTACGGCTTTCTTCTTTTTATAGTGAGTTTTGTCATAATCATTCCTTGTTATTTTTTTGTTTTCACATTTGTTCCTAAAAAAGACGCGCCTTATTTAGGGCATAAAGTTTCTCGTTTTTGGGCAAAATTTGTTTATTTCTTTTTACTGATTCGCGTAAAAATTAGCGGAATGGAAAAAATAAATCCTTCCAAAACATACGTTTTTATTGGAAATCATCAATCGCAATTAGATGTCCCGATTTACGCACTTGCTTGTGAAAATACCGTTCGGTTTTTGGCAAAAGCAGAACTGACGAAAGTCCCTTTTTTGGGCTACATCATTAAAAAATTATACGTTTCTGTTGATCGCAATGATAGAAAAGATCGATCAAAAAGTATCGAAATAATGAAGCGAACACTGAACGAAAATATTTCTATTTTTCTTTGTCCAGAAGGAACTCGTAACCGCACGAAAGAACCTTTATTGGATTTTAAAGATGGTGCTTTTCGATTGGCGATAGATGCACAAATTCCGTTAGCAGTGCTCACCATTATTGATTCTAAAAAGCACCATTCACCGATGCGTCCCTTGGAATTACTGCCCGGAACCATTAAAGCGATTTGGGAAACACCCATCGAAACAAAAGGAATGACACAAGATGATTTGCCTGCGTTGAAAGAACAAGCGCGTCAATTGATGCTGAAAAATCTTTTGAAAAAATAATTTTTTGAAGCTCTTCTTTTCTTTCTCAAAAAACGTGTTTGAAAAATAATTTTTCAAGATATTTTCTAAAATATAAGCTCCTTTATTAACAAAATTTAGAGTTATTTTAGTCAAAAAATACACCCTCAGACGTGTATAGTTTAGACGAAACTTGATTTGCTTTTTAGTTTTAATTAAATTACATTTACAGAAACAAAAAATAAAACGCCATGAAAAATAAATTTATTTCTGAATTATGTGGATACCAAAAAATATTTTTTTGTACTGCAATTATTTCGTTATTCGTGATAAGTTCTTGTAAAAAAGATACACCCTCAAGTCCGACAGCATCAACAAGTTCGAGTACTTCCGATACTTACAGTTCGATGAAAGATTTTTTTGCAAAAAACGGAGTGCAAACTCAAACATATACTATTAATGCTACTGCGGGAGGAAGTTTTACAACTCCAAAAGGTACGATAGTAAATGTACCTGCGAATGTTTTTTATACACAAACAGGAACATTGGTAACAGGAAATGTAACAATTGAGTTCAAAGATATTTATACAAAAAGTGATATGCTTTTATCGGATATGCCGACAATGTCGAATAGTCATCCTTTAAAATCGGGAGGTGAATTTTTTATAAGAGCTAAGTCAGCAGGTGTTGCTGTTAAGTTAAGCGGCAGCAATCCAATAAATGTAGTGCAACCTTTAAATGGTTGGCCCATTGATACTGCGATGAGAAGCTTCGCTTCCACAACAGGTGATACCACAGGATGGTTTGTAGACACTACAATTAATACTGTATATAATAATCTTACTAATTATGTTTTTTCATTATATAACTTTAAATCTCCAATTGATTCGGGAAGTTGGTGTAATAGTGATAATTCTCAATATTTTTCTGCCTATACTCAAACATCGTTAACACTTGTAAATAATAGCTCGAATGTGCAAGGAGCTTATGTTTTTCTTCTTTTCACTAATTTGAATTCGATGGTGCATGTTTACGAAAGAAGCTCACAAAATTATCCTTATTTGTATGCTCCATTAGGGTTACAGTGTACAGCAGTGGCAGTTGCTTTGAATACAAGTGGTCAAGTATATAGCGCATTTGTACCTATTACAATTGGGAATAATCAAACAGTACATTTCACATTGAGTGCAACTACAACGGCTAATTTCAAATCGCAATTAGCTGCGCTTAATAATTAGAAATTTCGAAAAAATAATTTTTCGGATACAATTTTTAATTTCATTTTTGGGCTTCAAAAAATTAATTTTTTGAAGCCCTTCTTTTCTTATAAAAATTCGTTTGCTAAATTCGCTAATTCTGATCGCTCGCCTTTTTCGAGCGTGATATGCGCATAAATAGATTGATTTTTTATGCGATCAATTAAGTAGGAAAGTCCGTTACTTTGAGCATCTAAATACGGTGTGTCAATTTGAAAAATATCTCCAGTAAAAATAATTTTTGTGTTTTCTCCGGCACGCGTAATAATTGTTTTTACTTCGTGTGGCGTAAGATTTTGGGCTTCATCTACAATAAAAAAAATATTTGACAAACTTCTGCCACGAATGTAAGCGAGCGGACAAATGACCAATTTCTCATTTTCTACCATTTCGGTAATTTGTTTGTATTCTTTTTCCTTTTCGTTAAACTGATTTTTAATGTATTTGAGATTATCCCAAAGTGGCTCCATGTAAGGATTTAGCTTCGATTTAATATCACCTGGCAAATAACCAATGTCTTTATTACTAAGCGGAACGATGGGACGCGCTAAATATATTTGATGATAATTTCTTTTTTGTTCCAATGCGCCAGCCAATGATAACAAGGTTTTCCCAGTTCCTGCCACACCTTGAATGGTTACTAAACTAATCTTTGGATTTAAAATGGCGTCGAGCGCGAAAGCCTGTTCCGCATTACGCGGTTCGATGCCGAAAGCCGCAGCCTTATTCACTCTTTGTAAATTCCCATTAAGTGGATTGTAATACGCTAAAACAGATTTTTGTCCATTTTTTAAAATGTAATAATGATTGGAAAATGGTTTTGTTTTTTTGAGAATTGTTTCTGCTTTGCAAAAACCTTTTTCGTATATTTCAGTGATAGATTCCGCCGCTACTTTGTCGATTAACGTATTTCCAGTATATAATTCGTCTGCTTTTATTTTTCCAGTTTCGTAATCTTCCGCAATTAAATTCAGTGATTTTGCTTTGATACGTAAATTAATATCCTTCGTAACCAAAACTACTTTTCGGTCGGGATGTATTTCAGAAAGATACAATGCGGAATTTAAAATGCGATGATCGGCTTTCCGTTCGCCAAAAATTTTTTCTGCATCCAGCGAAGCGTGTTGGTGCATTTCGATTTTAAACATTCCTAGTCCTTTGCCATTGAGCTTTACCCAATCTTGCAAAGTGTTGTTTCCAGATATTTTGTCGATGTATCGGATAAATTCGCGCGCAGAATAATTTTTGGTATCGTTTCCCTTTTTGAAATTATCCAATTCTTCCAAAACGGTAATTGGAACGACGACGTCGTGCTCTTTAAAATTTTTTATCGCATTGTGATCATAAATAATGACCGAAGTATCGAGTACAAAAATTTTTTTTTCATTTGGCATATCGACAAAAATTAATATTTAAACGATAAAACTATAGAAACAAAAGAGGAGTTTAAAAACTTTTTTTTAAAGAAATCAACAAAATGTTGTTATCAATTTTTTTGTTTTTTAGGAACGCAAGAATCATTAAAAATTAATCGACTAAAAACTTGGATTCTAATTTTTCTTTTTCCATATTTGTCATAACCAAACATAATTACAGATGAAAAAAATATTTTTTACTCCTCTCTCAATCGCCTTGTTAATAAGCGGAACAACGTTTTCGCAAGGGATAAGGACGACCGGAAAAACAATTAGTCTTAATGATAATTGGTTGCAGGTAAAAAAAACGTCAGGAAATTTTTATGACATTCAAAAAGCATTTTACAGTGATCCTGATAATGCAAAGCTTCGCAAGGACGCAAAAGAAGAAGATGAAGAAAAAGACAATGCGGGTTGGGAATTATTTAAAAGGTGGGAATATTTTGCTGCGCCAAGGGTTTATCCTTCTGGAGATTTGTCTCAATTATCAAAAACGCACGCTAATTACCAATCTTATTTAAGTGCACAAAAATTAAAACCAATTTCTACTTTATCAACTTTATCTACAAATACATGGTCGTATTTAGGTCCTAATTCCGAACCGGCGGGCGGTGGCGTGGGTCGTGTAAATTGCGTAACCATTGACCCGACAAATCCGAGTAATTTATGGGTAGGTGCGCCAGATGGTGGAATTTGGAATTCAACAAATGGCGGTACTTCTTGGACAACAAATACCGATGCATTTACTGAGTTGGGGATTTCCGACATTGCTATTGATGCCACTAATACGCAAATTATGTTTGCTGCAACAGGAGACAAAGATGGTTACTATAGCGGATCTGCGCACACTACATCTTATGGTATTTTAAAATCAACAAATGGCGGTACAACTTGGACAAGTGTTTATTCCTTAACAATAAGTAATGGAGATATTGTATCTAGAATATTAATTGATCCGAGCAACGATCAAAATATTTATGCTGCTGGTAATTTTGGAATTATCAAATCCACCAACGGAGGAACTTCTTGGAGCTCCATTTACAGCGGAGGTGATGTTATTTTCTCGATGGAATTTAAACCGGGTACTTCTTCTACTTTATATGCAACCGGAACAAGTTTTCACATGAGTACCAATAGTGGTACAACTTGGACTACGGTAACATCTGGTTTACCAAACTCAGGTAGCTTAATTCGGATGTCTTTAGCAGTTACACCTGCAAATCCAGCTTATGTTTATGTAGCAGCAGCGGACGGAGGTAATTATTCCTTATATGGAGTATATCAATCTACAAACAGTGGTACTTCTTTTACAGCAAAGCACACCGAATCACAAAGCCCTTATTTATTAGGGTTCAATCAAGATGGAAGTGATGCAGGTGCGGGACAAGGCTTTTACACGTTGTCTATTGCAGCCAGTCCAACCAATGCCAATGAGATTATTGTTGGCGGTGTTAATGTGTGGAAATCTACCAATGGAGGCACATCATGGGGTGCAAATTGTATCGCTTATTGGGCGGCTTCTAACCCCTCAAGTGGATATGTTCACGCCGATATTCATAATATTACATACCTCAATGGAACAACTGTTTTTATAGGTTGTGATGGAGGAATTTTTACGACAACAAATGATGGTTCCACTTGGAACGATTTAAGCAATAATTTGCAAATCGGACAAATGTATGGATTAGGGATGTCCACTACCAATGCGAATAAGACTCTTTCTGGATGGCAAGACAATGGAACAAATTTAATGACATCTACTAGTAATTGGGGCGAATCTCTTTATGGAGACGGGATGAAATGCTTTATAGATTACAGTAATGACAATACTATGTATGGAGAACAATATCAAGGAAATTTCAATGTAACTACTAACGGAGGTGCTTCTTGGAATTCAATCGGTCCTCCTGCCTCTGAAAGTACAGCATGGGCTACCCCTTGGAAACAAGATCCAAACGTGACTAATACTATTTATGGAGGGATGACAAATTTGTATAAATCCACCAATCAGGGCGGCAGTTGGAATCAAATAGGAACTCAACCTGATGGATCTAATTATATAAACGAGTTTGCTATTGCTCCTTCAAATTCCAACGTTATTTATGTAGTGAAAAACACGGGTGTTTATAAAACAACAAATGGAGGTGGTTCTTGGGCAACCATTAACTCCGGATTGCCAACAGGCAGTGCAGCTGCGAGTTATGTAGCAATTTGTCCCACTAATGCAAACATTGCGTATGTTACGTTTTCTGGATATTCTTCTGGAAATAAAATTTTTGTAACAACAAATGGAGGTGCGTCTTGGACGAATTATTCTACTGGATTGCCTAACTTACCAGCCAATTGCATCACCTATCAGAAAAACGGCAAAGGAACAGTTTATGCAGGAATGGATGTAGGTGTTTATTATAGAGATAGCACATTGGGGTCTTGGCAACCTTATAATACGGGTTTGGCTAATGCGATTGTAACACAAATGGAAATCTACTATGGGACAGGAATGCTTAGAGCTGCGACTTTTGGACGCGGAATGTGGCAAATTCCTATTGTGAGTTATGCTGTTACAGTACCAACTGCTTCTTACACTGCAACAAGTTCTCCTGTATGTAAGGGATCTTCAATTACCTATACAAGCACATCCTCTGGCGGACCAACGAGCTATAGTTGGATATTCCAAAGCGGAACTCCTGGTACATCAAGCACTGCAAGTCAAGTTGTAACTTATAATACGGCAGGAACTTATACCGTTAGTTTAACAGCTACTAATTCGAATGGATCGAACA
>JBDTAC010000012.1 GCA_039924845.1 Bacteroidia bacterium | reverse complement strand
CCTCGTAATTCTTGCCTTAGCTTGGCCTTTAGCATCTGTTTCACAGGCATTGGGTTTGAATGAATTTATACATCACAACTTAGGTACTTCTATGCCGGCATGGAGTATAGCCGTTTCACTTTTCATATTGTCTTCTGCCGTAACATACTTTATTGGTTCAGGTTGGTGTGCAGCTTCTTTACTCATGCCTATTGCAATTTCAATTGCAATAGTATCAGGAGCCTACATTCCTCTTTGCGTAGCGGCAATAATTACGGGTGGTACATTCGGAGATGTTACTTCTCCTGTTGCAGGAATGACGAATATGGCATCAAATATTGCTCAGGCCAACCATGCAAAATATTTAAAATATGCAAACCCTTATAATTTCATTTCAGCAGGTATTGCAGCAATTTTATTTTTGATAGTAGGAATAATTAACTAATTAAGAATGCGCGATTTTATTTACAAATAAATTAATAAAGCAGCAGGATGCTTAGCAAAAACATTATTTTGGTAGTAGTCGCTTTAATTCTGAATACTTGTTCCTGTTTCAGTCAGGATACTCAAGGAATGTTTATGTATCAGGTGGATGGGAATAAATACGAAAAACTAAATTATGACAAAAAAGGAAGCGTAATAAGCAAACAAATCATTGAAGCCGGAAAGATTCAAAAAAAAGGAAATAAATATATTCTGCCTGTGAAAATAATTTCATACAATGAAGCAGGTAAACTGGAAAATACTTATGAAACCAATTATTCATGTGAGCCATCAGCAGGCAAACTTTTTATCCATATTTTTCCTTTATCAGACAAACAAAATTACACGAATGTTTCAGTCAAATTATTAACAGAGGATGATTTTTATCCAATTGGCATGAGTACAAAAAATCCGCTACCCGATATTTCCTTCTCAATGAATAGTGAAGGCGGGTTACTTGGTTTCTTTGGTGCGAACAGCAAGATTAAAATTTCGGATAGAAAAATAACTAATGAAGGAATGAAATCGAAAAATTATCACATCAAAGAAAAAATTGAAATCAAAGCATATATGTTCGGAGTAAAAATAAAGGACATCAACTACACAGTTGAAGAAATATTTAATCAGGTAACCGGTATTGTAAAACAAGAATATAAAGAAAGTTCAGGCGAATATTTTGTTATAACACTTGTCAAATCCTAAGATTATTAAAAATCAACTGCATTTATGTTTTAAAAGAAAAACTTATCGTTCCTGAAATACTAAAAAATGAAAAGTATAAATGATATCACATTAAACTTCTTAACAGACGAATCATTCGTTTTGTTATGGTATGTAAGTGGTTTGCTTTTAGCAATGTGGGTTATTTATGATTTGTATAATTTGAACACTTCTGTAAATAAATCATTGAAAGTGGGATGGCCAATCATTGTCATCTTTTTTTCAGTGATCGGATTTTTATGGTATCTTTTAACTTGCCGTCCAGACGGATTGTTATTTAGATATCCGAAAGAAAACAAGAAAGCTTTTGATAAAGAACATCACCATGAACAGGTATCCTCAACATTTAGCAAAGTTACCGGATCAGTCATCCATTGTGTAGCAGGAGAGGGTTTGGGAATAATGACCGCCATGGTTATTGCAAGATATATTGGACTGAATTTCTGGGCTGAATTTACAGGAGAATATATAACAGGATTCTTGTTTGGATGGATTTTGTTTCAATACACCGCAATGCGGAGTATAGGAAATTCGCCTTCGCAAGCATTGTGGAAGGGAGGAAGAGCTGAATTTTTTTCAATGATTACATTAATGTCTGGTATGTTACTTACAGCGAAACTTATACAGCCACTCATTATATCATCACCGCCATTGCCCAGTACATATACCTTTTGGGGACTTGCATCATTAGCTCTTTTTATCGGAACTATAATAACATATCCTATGAATTGGTGGCTTGTTTCAATAGGATGGAAACACGGAATGAATTAGAGAATTTACTATTTTAATCATGAGTTCTTTAATATATTATAGTAACATTAGATTAGCAAAGAGAATTATAACTTAAAACAAAATAGAAATGAAACATATATATCAAATAAAAGGAATGTCATGCGATGGTTGCAGAAATCATGTGGAACAAGCACTCAGCAAAGTGGAGGGCGTGACCAAAGTTTCAGTTGATTTGAAAAAAGCAGAAGCTGCGATTGAAATGAAATCACACATTCCATTAGAAAAATTACAAGAGACCTTAAAAAAAAGTGGAGGAAATTATAGCATCGCGAATCAGGGAGACGAAATGCACAAGCATGATAACAAAGAACTTCTCTCAAATCATAAAGAAACTACCAATCAAAATACAAAAGGTTCAGGAGTTTTCTATTGCCCCATGCACTGCGAAGGGGAAAAGACATACAACAAAGCGGGGAGTTGTCCTGTTTGTGGGATGGATTTGGTAGAGCAACCTTCTCAACAGAAATCAGCGCAGCAATATACCTGTCCGATGCATCCTGAAATCATAAGAAATGAGCCAGGTTCTTGTCCAATTTGCGGAATGAATTTAGTTCCGAAAGAACCTGCCAAAAATGAAGATGACAAAACGTATAAAATACTCCTGAAAAAGTTTATAGTTGCAGTGTCATTCACCCTTCCTATTCTGCTGATTACAATGTCTGCGATGTTTTCCAATAATCCATTATTAAAAATAATAAATCAAAAAAGTTGGAACTGGATACAATTTGCATTGTCAATTCCTGTGGTATTTTATGCGGCATGGATGTTTTTTCAGCGTGCCTGGAAATCAATCATCACATGGAAATTGAATATGTTTACCTTAGTTGGACTTGGATCTGGAGTAGCTTTTGTTTTTAGTGTTACTGCCATGTTATTTCCGGGTCTATTTCCCGCGCAATTCAAATCTGAAAGCGGAGATGTATTTGTGTATTTTGAAGCCACCACAGTCATCCTCTCCTTGGTTTTATTAGGGCAACTTATGGAGGCAAAAGCGCACAGCAAAACAACTGGAGCGATAAAAGAATTACTGAAATTAGTTCCTTCCCAAGCTACTTTGGTTGTTGATCGTAGCGAAAAAATTATTTCGATTGA
>JBDTAC010000011.1 GCA_039924845.1 Bacteroidia bacterium | reverse complement strand
CTGGGAAAAACAAGTAGTACCAAAGAAAAGCAGAAGAGTGCTGGCTAAGAGGAAATTTCTGAGCATAAAAAAATTAAATTTTATGTGCTAATGTAATTATTTATTGCAATTCATTTTTGGAAAGCTGGATAATGTGTTAGATGTCAATGGAGTTCTTAATTAAACTTTCCAAAAGATTTTATTTTTTGGGAAAAAACTCTGATTTGCATCCAAGGCACGAATTTTAAGATTATAATTGTCGTTATTGTTGTTTGCACGGGACAGGATAAGGCTTAATGGCGTTATAAACAGACCTAACATCACCAAAACCATCCCTGCATTCATTGAAGTACTCATGGGCATGCTCACCAACTGGTAACCCATATCATGGGCATCATATACATGGGAAGTTGAAGAGCCCCTCCAATTGAGACGGCTAAGAATCCAAGTCAAAAAGTGCCTTTACTTCCTAAATCAATATTCCAATTGTAACGTATCATCTTAAAAGTTTTATATTCTATTTACTGTCAAGGCGGCCCAAAACGATCCTAAAATTTATTTAATTTGAATTAAAGGCCCTCCAAAACAACAGGGTTGTGAAAAGCAGATAACCGGGAAATTATTAAGATGATTTTTGATGGATGTGCCTCATTCATATGCGGGCATATGCAAATTCCAAAAAATATGTAGTCTAATGGTAATCCCCATAGCTGAATTTGTTACCCAATACAAAATTGCTGTTTGAAAACTATAAAAGATCATTTTAAGCCATATAATGTTCAAATATAAAGTTGGCTATCTTTTTTCTTTGAACCCCTTTAAAAGCCACGAAGAAATAAAGTTAGAAGGTAATGTTCTATTGCACGACTGGAGTCAAACATTGTTCCTATCTGAAAAGAGAGCCAGAAAAATAAGACATAAAATATCTCGCTATATTTTGTTGAAAAATTTAAAATTCGTTGACTAATTTGATCAGTGATCCTGATATTTGAAATTATTAAGGTTATGACAACTCCTAATAGGCCTCCAACTAATATATCCGTTGGGTAATGAAGTCCTAAATAGATCCTTGGAAGAAATACAAAACAGGACACATATATAAAGGTTATTAACCCTATTCTTTTGGAAATTAAAAATATCCCTGTTACTAAAGCAAGGAACATTACAGCGTGGTCGCTCGACATAGAGCTTTTTAAATGGAGGCCATCAGCAATGTGTGGGTCAGGGTATAAAAAAGTTAACAATGAATCCAGAACAGGCCTTTGCCTGAAAGGAAGAAGCCTTGCAAGTAGTCTTCCAAAAGCAATGGCAATTAGGCAGGAGATTAATACCGTGATAACCTTTTTTCTTTTTTCATCCAGGTCTTTATCCTTATTCATCCAAAAAAACCACAATAACGACACTATAATTCCTCCCTTTAAAAAGGCATTTTCAGAAACAAAAAAATGAAATCGTTTAGGAACGGGGAATTAGCGGAAATACCGTGCAATCCGCTTATAATAAAATGATCAAAATTATCCATTGCTTTGTTTTGTGTGAATAGCTATTTCAAATAAATAATTGAGGTCAAAAAAGATTGGGAAAGATATTTGGAAGGATATTATATCTACCAAAAATAATAATAAAGTTTTTATTTTTGGAAAAAAAATTCTTATTTGTCGCAACCAAAATGAAAATTTCTTAAAAAAGTTGGTTTACTATAAAATCAATAACCTTAACCCTTATCTCACGGGTTTTTTTAATCGTATCCTGAAGGACAATTAGTAAGGTACAAATTTGGGAGTTAAAAATGTGAAAAAAAGTTGATTTATTGCAACTGGTTAGAAATGTTTGACAAAAGTTACTTTATTATAAAACCGTTAACCTTAACCCTTATCACACGGGTTTTTTTAATCTTATCCGGAGAATAATTCGCGAGACGCGAATTTTGGGAGAAGAAAAGTTAAGCAGAAAAGAGAATTTCTGTAAAAAGAAGAAAGCTTCTCCAGTCCAAAATTTTGTACCTGGCCTTAATCCAAACCATTCACCATCTTGAGGAAATATTCTTCAATACAATTTGTTGTTATAACTAACTATATGCCCAATTTTTACGATGAAGTATGGCTCAAATAAAAATAAATGAAAGGATCATTTATTTCCTCGATTTGCCCAGCTTTCTTGTTTCTTCATCATCAAGAACCGGAGTAACTGTCGCATCGAGAACTGTATTCCAGTTCAGTGCGTAATTAGCCATTGCCACTGGGTCGTCAGACTCAATAATAGCAACACCGGTGCCACCTGCTAAATCGTGCCAGCGACCTATTAACCGGATATTTTTCCCGAAATCTGCTTTATCGTCTGCAGCTGTCATTTTGGAAAAACCTTTAAGTGCGTCGTGCCTTTTTTCTGTATGAAGACGCCAGCTCAACATAAATTTCATGGTATTTATTTTTAATTGTTAAGAAGCTGAATAAAGAGAGGGAAAGCAAAAATTAGTCGGACAAGGTAATTCTTTATTACTTCACAAGAGACAAAATAAAATCGTTAAGTTTTTAGCGATGGATCGGAACGCCCCATCGGTCTGAACCATTAGATAGGAGGCTGATGAAACTTTCCAAAAGTTTTTTTTGAATAACATCTGAGAAGGTTAATTACTAACTTTGGTTGAACAAACTTCTGAATTTCTAGAAATCTGCAATTTTGAAAAAGGGCATTTTGTTCGGTTCGTAAAAATTTTAATCAGGAATAATTAAATTTCATATAACCATATGGCAAAAACAATGAAAGCCGCTGTGTTGCATGGTGCAAAAGATGTAAGGCTTGAAAATCTTGAAGTGCCGGCTTTATTCTCCGGCATGGTGCTGCTCCGGGTGCAAAGGGTAGGTATCTGTGGTTCGGATCTGCATTACTTTGAAGACGGATATTGCGGAAGCTTTACTCCTTCAAGGCCATTTATACTTGGGCACGAATTAACAGGCGAAGTAGTTGATGTGAGTGATGGTGTAACTTCTTTACTTAAACCGGGAACAAGGGTCACCGTAAACCCTGCAAGAGCCTGTGGATTTTGTGATTATTGCAAAAGCGGTCATGGAAATCTTTGCCCAAATACAATCATGCTGGGTAGCGGAAGCACTAATCCTCCAACCAATGGAGCAATGGCAGAATATGTGACAGTCAGGGCAGACCAATGTCACCTGTTACCCGCCGA
>JBDTAC010000010.1 GCA_039924845.1 Bacteroidia bacterium | reverse complement strand
TTGGAGTCGGATTCACAACAATGCTTGAAGTAGTTGTGTTCGATCCATTCGAATTAGTAGCTGTTAAACTAACGGTATAAGTTCCTGCCGTATTATAAGTTACAACTTGACTTGCAGTGCTTGATGTGCCAGGAGTCCCACTCTGAAATACCCAACTATAGCTCGTTGGTCCGCCAGAGGATGTGCTTGTATAAGTAATCGAAGATCCTTTACATACTGGAGAGCTTGTCGTAGTATAAGAGGCAGTTGGCGTATTTGTTACGCTAAGGTTATCTATGCCAACATCTGCAGCACCTTTGTCTGTAACAACAAAACGAATAACACTTGTTGCTGAAATTGCTGTTGTAGTAATCGTTTGGGTTGTCCAAGCAGAAATTTTTGATGGAATACTTAGTAATGTAGTTGAAAACGTATTCCCTCCATCTGTAGAAAGCATCACATCAAAGGCGAAAGGAGATGCTGATAATTCATTGTGGATATAATCGAATTTAATTTCTTTAGTGCCTGCCGCAGAAAGATTTACATATAAATCGAAAAATCCTTTTGAGCCTGCCGGAGGCGGATCGTTGTGAAACCGTGCACTGTATGAACCTGCAGATGCAGCAGGAGAATATACCCCTAAAGTAGGCGAAGTCCAATCAACACCGGTATAATCGTTTCTGTGCCAATAATCATCACCATCTGGAGAAGTGCCTCCTACGCTGCTTGACCAATATTTATCAGGGATGCGCTGAGCACCTCCGCTGCATGGATCCGCTATCCATGCACTTTCAAATGAAGTGGAGTAGGGTAAGGGTGTATAGGCATGCACGCAAGGAACACAAGCTGTTAAAGCATTAAATGCAGTATTAGTACCATTAAAAACATCCTCGTCCACTTGACCAGAAACTCCTGTAACGGTACCAGTAAAAGACCATTGTTTAAAATCCCATGTAGTCCATACTCCAGTAGTAGCAGGAGGAGTGGATGAATTGCCATCAGGGTCAGCCATCCAAAGACCGTAGATATTTAAAGAATTATTTAGGTATCCTGAAATACTTCCATCGGTATAGAGAATTGGCTCTATACCTGTCGAATCGTAAACGGTTTTCATCCAAGCTTGAACCCAAGCTGTTAATTGTGAACTGCTGAAAAAAGTTTCGAGAGCAGGTCCGCTGGGAGGATCTTCTAAATCGAGAACAGGTGGTAAATAACAAGATTTAATATAAGGACCTGCCACACTCACAAAATGATTCGCCTCTGCAATTGCCGTATTGTCTTCTGGACGCGCAAAATGATAGGCTCCCATTACCACTCCTGCCGAAGTTCCATTTATCTGATTACTCGTAAAATAAGCATCTGTGATACTTACTCCTTCAGAAGCTTTTGCGTAAGCAAATGTAATACCTGCTGATTTTACTTGTGTCCAATTGACAGTGCCTTGGTAAGAAGAAACATCAATGCCAAGTATAGTCTGAGCATTTACGTTTATACTCAGAAGTGCAACTACTATAAGAAATTGTATTTGTTTTTTCATTATTATTTTGATAGCACTATTTTTTGAATGCACTTCCATCCTTTTCCATTTATGTAATACGATATCTTAAATACTTTTTTTACATATTTTGGATTAATTTCATACTTGCCATTCGTTTCAACAAGAATATCCTTGTATTCCGAATTTATTTCAAAACTTGTTTTAGTCTTGTCTTTTAAATTTTTTATCAGAACCAAGGATGTGTTTCCGACAGTTATCTGATATTCGTCGTTAAAGGGACGCAGATTGCTGAGTTTTCCTGTAACCGAGTGCGTTTCTGAGAAGCTTGTTAATCCTGTAAAAAACAAAGCGACAAGAAAGATGATTTTCAATTTTTTCATGGACGAGGTAATAAATTTAATGCAAGTTAGCATTTATTTTAACATCGTCTAATTTTTAGGCATCTCAATCGAAATAAAAAATAGCGGCTGAAAAATTATTTTTCGAAAGGAAAAAAAGAATTTTTTTTAATAAATAGTAGGAGCTTTATCGGCATATTTATTTTTCAGCCCTTGATACGCGCCTGAAAAATAAAGGATAATTCGCAATCCTGCGATGGTTTGGTAGCTGTTAACATTCACAAAAATATCCGCACCAATACCAGTGTCGTACGAAATTTTCCGAACCATTTGTACTTCTCCGAATACCCCGAATGCAGAAACGGAATTAACGCTATAACCCGTGCTGTCCTTAGGATAAATGATGGCGTAAGAAGGTCCGATAAAATACGCCAAATTGAATACTTCATTTTCTTTTCTACCACCATAACAAATGTGTAATTGCGTGTTGTTATAATTCCCGAAAGCATCTCCAGCAAGGAGAAATCCCAATTGATAATAATGCGCTTGGATATGGAAATTATAATCTGCTCCCCAAACAAATTGTGATTTTGTTAGCGCGGAGTTGTATGCCTGTCCGCCGCCGCCAGAAAGCCAGTTGTTATAAATTTTAAATATTTTATTGTTGATGACAATTGTTTCTTTTAGATTAACAGAATCTTTTTTTGCGACAAGATCGTATTTTTTGTGCTGGAAAACTTGTGCAAAAAGTGGTGTGAACGTGCTTGTAAAAAGTAGCGTCAAAAAAATAATTTTTCGAATCGTTTTTTTTGAATTATTTTTCATCGTCTCAGTATCCGCTATTTTAGGAAATCAAAAAAATGTTTTTCAGAATGCTGATTTTTTGCGTGAAAATTTTTCGGAAAGAAGTCCTATTCCGTCAATTATTTTTCGGAGTACATCAAAATACAAAGTAACGGTAAGCAACAACGACATCAACCAAATAACCAAAACATTTACCCAATAGGTATCGTAATAGTTTCCAAGAATTTTTTTTCTGGGTGCAAAGAATTGTGCGTTCCCAAAATTGGAATAAATAGGATCTAAAAACACGGGATCGGCTTGCTGTATCAGCATTCCTTTTTCTTCTAAAATTTTATTTAAATCGTTTTTATTGGTTACTAAATCAGAAAGATTATCGTTTTCATTTTCATTTTTTAAATTCAAAAAATCTTGTTTTCCTTGCGGCGTACTGTTCCATTTCGTAATTAAATTATCGCGTTGATCGCTTGCGCTATTCCACAATTTGATGTAATAATCCGACAATTGTTTTAGATAATTACGCGTTAATTCAGCGATGTGTGGCGTAAACGAAGCAGAATTCAAACTGTCTAAATAATTAAATTTAATGTCCACTGTGTAATTCATTTCTTTCGCAATTTCATTTTTCAATACCGCTAAATTTTGTTTCACAACAGTTGCACTTGCTGGGTCTTTCAAATTACTTTGACACACATCTAATTTTCCATTCAAATTGCTTATCAAAAAATCTTTTTTGAAACTCGCAATACTCATAAGTTTATCGTACTTGTACAAGGGTTTTTCGTAGTCGTTGTTTTTAAATTGATCTACCGCCAACGCTTCAAAAGCCCAGCGAGAAGTCATTATTTGTCCGGCAAATGGAACTGAATTTTGCGACGTAATAATTGGATTTAATTTATCAAATTTCACAATCACGCCGCTCAATAATAATTGTGGAATAATTAAAAACGGAATTAAAATATAAATGGTTACTGCCGAATTAAAACTTGCCGAAATATTCAACCCGAGCATATTCGCGAAACAAGATGCACTGAAAAGTACGAGCCAATAATCAAGCAGCATGCCATGTACGTGCAACATCGTATTGCCAACAAGTACAAATAAAAGTGTTTGTATCGCAGACAAAACAAACATGATGCTAATTTTTGAAATCAAATAACTGCCTTTACTCAAATTCAAAAACGATTCTCTTTTTTGGATTTTTCGATCGCGAATAATTTCTTCCGCACTTACGGTTAAACCGATAAATAATGCTACCACTACTGCCATAAATAAATACGCCGGAATGTTTTCGTTTTCACGGAAAATATAACCTGCTTTATTCGACACATCTGTATTGTAATATTTTACTAAATACGCGAGAATAAAGGCAAGCAAAGGAGATTCTAATAAATTAATTACGAGGTATTGCGTATTTGTTAATTTAGAAAGCACATCGCGTACCACAAAAACTTTGAGCTGTTTTAGTTTGTTCGGAATTTTAAAAATTCCTTTCGGAATTTCGGTGTGCTCCATATCGGCATCCGAAATTTTATGTTCTATTTCTTTCTTGTATTTCGCATTCCATTCGAGCGGAGAAATTTTTCGGTTGTATGTTAAATTGCCATATTCGTCCAATACTTTCGCTTCGATGATATTAAAAATTTGTTCTGGATTGACATTTCCGCACACCACGCATTCGCTCTCATTACAGTTAACGTGATTCACAATCGTTTTAAAATAAATCACCGCATCCACTGGATTTCCATAATAAATCGGATGTCCGCCCACATCTAAAATCATTAACTTATCAAACATTTTAAAAATTTCGGAAGAAGGCTGATGAATCACCACAAAAATTAATTTTCCTTTCAACGCCAATTCTTTCAGCAAATCCATAATGTTTTCAGAATCTCTGGAAGACAATCCAGAAGTGGGTTCATCTACAAAAAGAACCGAAGGTTCGCGAATTAATTCCAGCGCAATATTGAGTCGCTTACGTTGTCCGCCACTTATTTTTTTATCCAACGGACTTCCAACTTTTAAATCTTTGGTTTCGTACAAGCCAATGTTGGTAAGCAAATTGAGTACTATTTTTGTAATTTCAGCATCATTTAAATTACCGAAACAAAGTTTTGCATTGTAAAAAAGATTTTGAAAAACTGTTAATTCTTCAATCAATAAATCATCTTGCGAAACATGTCCGATAACACCTTCGATATTGGAGATTTTTGAATGAATATTTATTCCATTGATTAAAATTTCTCCTTTCGAAGGCTTTTCATTTCCGTTTAAAACATTTAACAAGGTAGATTTCCCAGCACCGCTGCCACCCATAATCCCAATTAATTTTCCGGAATCTTCTGCAATATTAATATTGTGCAATCCTGTTTTTCCACCTTTAAATTTATAGTCAATATTTTTGGCAATAAATGTTATTTTGGATTTAGATTTATCGCTTAAAAAAGAACTGATAATATCGCTGTAATAAATTGGTTGTACTTTGGAACTGCGTATCGACGAGCCTTGCGTGAGAATATAAATACGATCGCCGACCATTAATTGTCCGTTCAAGTGCAATTCGCTTGCACCGAAATAACGAATCGCGTACATGTTAACACTCGGAATATTCAGTACTCTGAGTTGTCCAGAAAGTGTTTCCGAAAAAATATGTTTTGTAAGATGAAAAGACGGATTTTTAGTGTGATCAATAATTAAAATTTTGTCAGAATCAGGAACTGTTTCCAATCCCATTTTCACAAAATTCATGCAGCGTTTAAATTCACCTTCTTCGATGTTAAATGTTTCCGAAACGGTAGAAACAAATTCTAATTCCTGCGGACTGATTTCCTGATTCGAATTAACAAATTCGAGCAAACGGATGAGGACAACAATTTTTTGTTTCTGCGTTAATTCTGCATTTATCTGAGTACAAATTCGTAAAACTTTAACGGAATTAAGTGAAGTACGTTTTTCGCTGCCGTCTTTTTTTTTCGATGATTGATGAAGCACTTCTAAAAAGCCATCAAAAATAACCAAGTATTGATCTACCAATTCTTGATTGAGTTGTTGTTTTAAAAACGACTGAACAATCTCGCGCCCATTATTGGTAATGCCATCCACGCGCGCAATAATTGCGAACAATTGCATTAAGGCTTTCAGAATTCGTTCACTCATAAATTACATTTTGTATTTGTGATGAGAAGCTAAAAATATAAAAAAAAGACATCATACGAAAGTGTATCATGTCCTTTTACAGAAATAAAATAAGTTCTTATTGTTTAAAGCCGATTAAAATCACGGCACATCCGGAACCTTGATTGGTTGAGGGATCTAAATGTGCTTCAATGGTACAATCCAATGTGGACGTAACTTTAAAATCCCAATACGCTGCGTTGCTATAATCTTTATTGGTAAACAATAAATTACGTTGACTATCATATACTGAGAAAATTAAATTTCCGTCTGTCAATCCACTGCAAGCAGCAATTCTGTATGTAGATCCCCCGTAAAAAGTAGCATGAAATTCTGCTGTTTCATCTGAGTTCAATAAAAGTGCACGGTATTGTTGTCCGTCAGATATAAAACCCGTTTCCAAATGTTTTGCGCAAACGTTTGCAATCGTATCGCACTGTGCTGACGCTGTGCTCGCATATACGAAGCCACACGCCACTAATAAAAATTTAAGTATTCCCTTTTTCATTTTAGCCTACAATTTGTGTTCTGATGGATTGAATTTTTTGAGTAATTGCCTGTATTTGTTCGCTTGTAATTTTAACATCCGATTTACTGTTGATGGTGGTTGTTTTATTCGGCACGTCAACAGTTGGTTTTATATATTCGTAATTGATTTGAACCGTTTCAAATAACTTTGATAAATCGTTTAAATTATCTACTAATTTTTTATAATCAGCATCGTCTGCATAAGGTGTTAACATTGCGATTAAACTTTGCAAAGATGTTTTTTGATCGGCAATACGATTTTGAATTTCTGTTGTGTTTTTTGTTTTTGAAACAATCGTCGCAAAATTTAAACTTTCAATCCAACCGCCAGCTAAAATCAATCCGCTTACATTGTTGCGTTGATTGTTTTTCAAATAGGCATCACTTTCGCGATACGCCACGGAAACCAACATTAATAAAGAATCTTTATTCCCAATATTTTTTTCAAAGCGTTCCAAGGTTTCTTTGCTGAATGCGGAAGAAACGCCCAAAGCATCTGCCAATCCTTTTACGGAATGCAAATAGGCAATGGCATCTTGCGGTTGATCATACATTGTTACATAACCCAAATCTGCTCCGTAAATGCCTAAATTAATGGCTTTCTGAAAATTAGAAGTGTAATTGGCCGTTTTTTGAGCTGGATTTAAAATCGTTTTGTCGTACGTTGCCCCACTTTTTTGGATTAAAAAAGCAGTTTGAATGGGCGAAGGAATGCTGAATAAATGTCCGTTTACATTTACAACTGTTGTTTTGTTGCTGTCTATTTTCGGTGCCGTAGAAGCATCTGAAGACTTATCTCCGCTGCTTTTGCATCCGAAAGAGAGCAAAGAGAAGGCGGCTAAAATCAGCGAAATGCTTTTGATTTGTAATAGTCGTATTTTCATTATCGTAAAAGCGTTTTATTGTTTCTTGATATTTTCAAAATTGAGTTTTCAAAAATAGTATTTTTTTATTATAAAAGATGAAAAATAAAAATAAGTGCATATTTAATGCTTCGAAAAATTATTTTTTTGAGATGACTTTTCTACCTTTTTATTTCAGGCAAAAATAAGGCTTCGGAAAAATAATTTTTCAATATATTGATTTTCAATTAAATAAAATAAACAAACAATTGTGTTTTTTATTCACATTTAAAATACATTTACTTCGTTTTTTCAAAAAAATTGCATGATACACCCTCATACAGAAGTTCGTTTTATTAGTGATGAAATTGGTTACGGAGTGGTAGCCACTCAACTCATTCCAAAAGGCACAATTACGTGGGCTTTAGATAAGTTTGATCGTATTTTCTCTCCAAAAGAAATGGAGGAAATGGAGGAACCTTATCACACTATTTTGGACGTTTATAGTTATCGAAACAATAAAGGACATTTTATTTTGTGTTGGGATAATTCCAGATTTGTCAATCATAGCTTCAATTCCAGCTGCATTAGCACGGCGTACGAATTTGAAATTGCGGTGCGCGATATTTTACCAGGAGAACAATTGACGGACGATTACGGTTATTTGAATGTGTCGGAACCCTTTGATTGCGTTCCTGAAAAAGGCTGCACGCGCACGCGTGTAATGCCCGATGATATTTTAAATAATCATAAAATTTGGGATGAAAAATTAATTTCTGCCTTCCAAAATTTTTTAAATGTGGAGCAACCTTTGGCTAACTTATTGGACAAAGAAACGCTTCAAAAAGCGCATTCCATCGCGAAAGGCGAAACAAAAATGGATTCTATTTTAACGTGCCATTACTACGGAAACGGAGTAGAAAAACACAGCAAATAATTTCACCACCAAAAAATCGGTTTGAAAAATTATTTTTTCGAATGTGTTTTTTGATGCTCGAAAAATTATTTTTTTAAACGTTATCTTTGCATCGTGAATGAAAAACTAAAAATAGTTCGAAAAATTATTTTTCTGATGGCTTTTTTAGCCTTGCCGGTGATGGCGTTTTCGCAAGAAAATGCTGCGCAGAAAAGTCCACCTACCTCGCGCGCACAAAGACAAGCAGATAAAAAAGCTTGGAAACAAAAACGCTTGCAAGATAGAGCAGAAAAGAAAAAAATTCGTGATTATCAAAAGGAAACGCAAACAAAAAAAGTGCAAAAACGGATGCGGAAAGATCGTCGCCATGCCGCGCGTGTCAATCAAAACAAACGAGAGTTTTTTGTAAAACGTTGGTTCGAAAAAAGAGCCACGAAAAAATAATTTTTCGAACGTAAAAAAATAATTTCCAAAAATAAATTTGGATAGGATGAAACTTTTTGTATATCTTTGTCCATATAAGCAGCAGATTTGTTTTTTAGTTCGTTGACTTATCATTAAAAAAATTCCCCCCTTTTTGTTCTGAAGTGAACAATCATAAAATTTGAAATTTATTGAAATGTTTTTTCGTTTCGCGCAAAGCCTTGCTTTTATTGCTGGCTGCAGAGGACGGAAATAATTTAACGGTATTATTTCCAAGCACATAAAAAAAAATATTTGGAAATTAAGTTTTATTATTTCTATATTTACGACCTCTATTTTTTGCACGAGGAAAACTAAACATTAAACCTATTTAATATGATACGTAAACTCTACGCTACGTTAGCTGTTTTTTTTGTCGGAACAACATTAGTGTTGGCTCAAACCGGCGAGATGAAAGTGAAAGTTGTTGATAAAACAACGAAACAGGGCATTCCTTTTGCTGCTGTGGTGGTTGAAAATGGAGGCGCGCAAGTTGGAAGCGGGCAAACTGATTTTGACGGTATTGCCGATATTAAACCACTCCCTCCTGGGAAATATGATGTAAAAATTCAAGTGCTTGGATACAACCCATTGCAAATATCTGGTATTTTTGTAAATGCAGATAGAATATCGGAGGTACCTGCAGCGATGGACAATGGAAACGGCGTTCAGTTAAAAACGTTTACGAAAGTAGAATATAAAGTTCCTATTATTGATAAAGATGTGAAAACTGGAGGAACCATTGATGCGCAAGATTATACGCACATGGCATCCAAAGATTTGGGATCTGTGGCATCCACGGTTCCGGGTATTTATCAGCAAGATGAAGGAACAAATATCAGTGTTAGAGGAGCGCGTGCTACTGGTAATGCAGATGCTGACGAAGAAAGTACAACGGCTATTTTTATTGATGGACAAAGAGTAAGAGGTTCCAGCAGCATTCCGCAAAGCGATATTGAGCAAATTTCCGTTATTACGGGAGGTATTCCTGCACAATACGGAGATGTAACGGGTGGTGTTATTAACGTTACGACAAAAGGACCACAAAGCACTTACTTTGGTGGCGTGGAAGCAGTTTCGTCTCAATTAACAGATTCTTACGGATACAATTTATTTGACTTTAGTTTTGGTGGTCCGCTTATCATGAAAAAAGATACCACGACCCACACAAAAAGATCGGTACTCGGATTTATTATTTCTGGTCAAGCAGAACACGATATTGATCCAAGTCCATCTGCTGTTGGAGCTTATCAAGTAAACAGCGATGTATTATCGCAATTGCAAGCCAATCCTATTTCTCCAGCAGCTAATGGCGCTGGTTTTGTGAGAAATGCGGAGTATGTTACTATGAATGATTTAACACATATCAAAGCGCGCCAAAATGTAGGTTCTACGGAGTTTATCGTAAATGCAAAGTTGGATTATGCACCTTCTAAAAACATTACATTAACATTAGGCGGTTCTGAGGATTACAATAAATACAATGCTTTTGTTTACGATTATGCTTTGTTTAATCCAACACACAATCCTTTATTCACCAATAATACTTGGAGAGTTTTTGGCAGATTAACACAACGTTTCGCCGACACACAATCTAAAGATGAAAAATCAACGTCGAATATCCGAAATGCTTATTATAGTATAGAAGCTGGATACACCAATTATCACAGTATTCAAGAAGATGCGACACAAGGTTCTAATTTATTCGATTATGGATACGTTGGTCAGTTTCATCAATATAAATCCAGAACATATCAATTTCAAAATGGAACACCGGGACATGCCGCAGGGTATTATCAATCTGCTTTCTCGGATTCCTTACTTACCTTTACTCCTTCCAATATCAACGCTCAAGGAGCCGCTTACACGAGCGATTTTTACAAATACACAGGTGCACAAAACGTAACTACTGGTGCACAAGTAGAACAAGGCTTGGGGATGTTGAATGGAGATCGCCCTTCTAATATTTATTCGTTATGGTACAATACTGGTCGCCAATACAATGGATATACTGTTATAGATAACAATCAGTTTAGAGTAGTAACGGATTTTTCTGCGAATATTAAAAACCATGCGATTCAAGTAGGTTTTGAATACGAACAAAGAACAGACCGTTATTTTAGTGTGAATCCAATCGGTTTATGGACTTTGATGCGTCAATTGGCGAATTTACATTTAACTCAATTAGACACAGCGCATCCTATAGTAGCAAGTTCTGGTACTTACAATTATTATGAATACAACCGTTTGTACGACGGAAGTACACAAACGCGTTTTGATAAAAGCTTGAGACAAGAACTTGGGATAGCCCAAAACAGCACACAATGGTTGGACATTGATTCCTATAACCCAAGTATGTATTCTTTAAACATGTTTAGTGCAAGTGATTTACTAAACAGCGGAGGCTCTTACGTTAATTATTATGGTTATAATTATGATGGAAGTGCGCAAACAGGCAACCCAACTTTAGGTGATTATTTTAATAAGGTAGATTCGAGAGGTGATTTGTCCAGAGAGGTAGCCCCTTTCCGTCCAATTTATGTGGCAGGATATATTCAAGATCATTTCGATTTTAAAGATTTAAAATTTAACGTGGGTGTTCGTATCGACCGTTACGATGCTAATCAACAAGTGCTAAGCGATCCTTATTTGTTGTATCCTGCTAAAACAGCCGCAGAGGTAACTAATTTAGGTGCCATTCCTGCTAACATCGGTTCCAATTATGTAGTGTATGTGAACGATGTCAACAATCCAACTCAAATAGTAGGATTCAGAAATGGAAGTACTTGGTATGATTCACAAGGTAATCAATTACAAGATCCTACGGTATTGGCTTTGGCAACATCTACCGGAAAAATAGCTCCATATTTGGAAAACCCAAACAACCAGGTTTTAACAACGGCTGCTTTCCAAAGCTATACGCCACAAATAAATGTGATGCCACGTTTGGCTTTTTCTTTTCCTATTTCGGATGTAGCTGACTTTTTTGCACATTATGATGTATTGACGCAACGCCCTACTGCAGGTTCGGCAGCGGGTGCAGTAAATCGGTTGGACCCATTCAGTTATGAGTATTTACAGCAATTACAAGCTGGTTCAGTTATCAACAACCCGAATTTATTACCAGAAAGAACTACCGATTATGAATTGGGTTTCAGACAAGCGTTGAATGAAAGTAAAAATTCAGCAATTACTATTTCTGCATTTTATCGGGAAATTAGAGATTTGATTCAAGTACAAGGAGTGGTAGATGCTTATCCAACTACTTATAACACCTATGGAAACGTAGATTTTGGAACCGTAAAAGGATTAACCATTGCTTATGATTTAAGAAGAACAAATAATATTCGTTTAACTGCGAGTTATACTTTACAATTTGCAGATGGAACAGGTTCTAATGCGTCAGAGCAGATTAATTTAGTGAGTGCTGGCTTACCTAACCTTAGAACAATTATTCCATTGGATTATGACCAACGGAATCAATTTGTAACAAATATTGATTATCGTTTTCCTTCTGGTTCCGATTACAATGGTCCTACTTTAACCACACACAAAGGGAAAGACGGACAAAAAACATTGCAATTGTTGGCAAATATGGGAGCTAATTTAGTATTCCGTCTTGGTTCGGGAACACCTTATACCAGACAGTTCAATATTACACAAGGAGATGTGAATACACAAAATGTGGCAATTGGAGTTGCTCAACAATCCGTTATCGAAGGAAATCCAAATGGATCGAATTTGCCATGGCAATTTAGAGCAGATTTAAAAGTGGATAAAGATATTCCTTTAACTTTCGGTAAGAAAAAAGAAGGAGAAGATAGTCGCAAAAAAGCAGATTTGGATATTTATGTTCAAGTGCTGAATTTATTTAACACACAAAATGTATTAGCTGTTTATAGAGCTACTGGAAATCCAGGAGATGATGGCTTTTTAAGTTCAGCTCAAGGACAACAATTGATTGCGACACAAACAAGCCCTCAATCTTTTACCGATTTGTATGGAGTGAAAGTGAATGATCCAAGCAATTACAGTTTACCGAGAAGAATACGTATAGGAGTAGCTTTGGATTTTTAATATTATAAATAGAGTATAGAAAATAAACAACAATAAAAATAACGACCATGAAAACTAAATGTAATCACCTCTTAGCCTTTGCAGCATCTATCGCATTTATGGCTAATGTTACTGCAAGAGAAAATGTAGGTCAGTCTGGACAACATCGTCCAGCCCCCCCACCGACTACATTGGCATCCGCATGTAACCCTGCGACCTCGCAGCAAGATTTGAACTTTAACAATGTCCGAGCCAGAATACTGGGCGGAGGAGATATGTGGTGGGATTTATTACAGAATCCTAAGTATGAAGTACCAAAAGGAGGAGGCGTTGATGCCTTGTTTGCTGGAGCTTTATGGATTGGAGGTATTGATGCAGGTGGTCAGTTAAAAATAGCTGCTATGACGTATCGTCAAAATGGAAATGACTTTTGGCCAGGTCCTTTAGATACAATTACCGCTTCTACCAACCAAACTGTTTGTAGCCAATACGATAAACATTGGTTGATAACTCGCCAAGAAGTACAAGATTATTATTCTTTTTTGCATGGAACGCCTCCTCCGGGGTATACGGGTCCTTCACAGGCTATTTTAACATGGCCAGGTAATGGAGATCAATCTCAAGGGCAAGGTAAGTATTTAGCTCCTTTCGTGGATGTAGTGGGAGATGGACATTACGATCCTTCCGTAGGAGATTATCCTGCCTATAATTTAACAGGAAAAGCCACCACTTGCCAAGGACAACTTTATGGCGACCAAACAATTTGGTGGGTGTATAACGATAAAGGAAATATCCATACCGAAACAGGAGGACAAGCCATCGGATTAGAAATTAGGGCGCAAGCTTTCGCTTTTGCTACCAATGATGAAATAAATAATTGTACCTTTTATCAATACCAAGTCATCAATCGTTCTTCGTATCAAGTAAACAATGTGTATTTCGGACAATGGGTAGATCCTGACTTAGGTTGCGGTACAGATGATTATGTAGGTTGTGATGTGGGAAGAGGCTTTGGCTATTGTTATAATGGAGAAGCCATTGACCAAAATTGTCCAGCAGGAGAATTACCTTATGGTCAATATCCTCCAGCTATTGGTGTGGACTTTTTTCAAGGACCAAAAGCAGTTGGACCAGGTGCAGGAGTGGACAGTTACGGAACTAGTTTTGTAGACAGTCATGGAAACATTCCGATGACCAAATTTATGTACTACAACAATGACTTTACCATTGTTGGAAATCCACAAAATGCGACGGATTATTACAATTATTTACAAGGTGTTTGGAGAGATGGAACTCCCATGCAGTGGGGCGGCAATGGACATAATACAGGTGGTGTAAAATGCGATTTTATGTTTCCTGGTGATCCATTCAATAACTCAACAACAGACATCGCTTACAAAGGTACTGGAGGAGTTAATCCAGGCTCTATTTGGGACGAAGCTGCGATTCCAAACCCTTTTGGAGATAGACGTTTTATCCAATCTGCTGGTCCTTTTCGATTAGATCCAGGTGCTGTTAATTATGTAACGGATGGAGCCGTTTGGGCAAGAGCGACTAACGGAAATAATATAACTCCGATACCTCTTTTGCAAGCAGCAGATGATAAAGCACAAGCTTTGTTCGACAATTGTTTCAAAGTATTGGATGGTCCGGATGCTCCAGATTTAACAATCCAAGAACTCCAAAATGAATTGATTTTGACGCTTTCCAATAAACAAACTTCTAATAATTATTTGGAAAAGTATGCTCAAACATCTGCGACCATTGCTAAAACGTTCAAAGATACACAATACGTATTTGAAGGGTATGAGATTTTCCAATTACAAAATGCTTCAGTTACTGCGTCTAATTTATTAGATCCGAACCAAGCACGTTTAGTAGCGCAATGTGATGTACACGATTCCATTATACAAATGGTTAATTTTACATTTGACCAAACATTAAATGCCAACGTTCCTACATTAGAAGTAACAGGGGCAAACAATGGAATTACCCATTCTTTTAACATTACCAAGGATTTATTCAATACTTCTGGAAATCCTACTTTAGTAGATAACAAACAATACTACTATATGGTGATATCTTATGCTTGGAATAATTATGAAACCTATGATCAAGGAAATCCGGCTACTATAGGCGGACAAAAAGTGCCTTTTTTACAAGGTAGAAATAATATTCAGGTTTATACGGGCATTCCGCATATTCCAGAACCTCAAAACGGAGGCACGGTTCAAGCAGCAAGTTATGCTAATGGACCTTCTTTAACAAGAGTAGAAGGACAAGGTAACGGTGGTAACATCTTAGATTTAACACCTCAAACAGTTACTAATATCTTAAATTCACCAACTAACAGTGTAACAACTCCTACTTATGTTAATGGAGGAGGACCGGTATTAGTAAAAGTGATAGATCCGTTAAATGTTCCGAATAATAATTTTGTATTGAAGTTTTATCAAGGTGTAAATTATAATTCTCATTGGACATTAACAGATTTGACTACGGGTGTTATTGTTAAATCAGATACAACGATTCATTCGAATAATGAACAAATTATTCCACAATGGGGTTTATCGGTTGTTGCACAACAAGTATCTGTGCCGGGTACACAAGCACCCACTACATTTAATACAGTGGGTCAAACATTGCCATTAACAACAAGTGCTATATTGCCAAGCAGCGGTGTACTTCAAGCCACAATGACGTTTGCAGATCCGACCAAAAATTGGCTTACAGGAGTTCCTTATCAAGGAGGAGGGCAACCGCAAACATGGATTATGTCTGGGACCGTTTCACTTCCAGCTCCTCCGGCATCAGCACCAGCGTATAATTCCTATAAAATAGGAGCTAAATGGGCGGATCCAAACGGTGATTTTACCAAAATAATTGGTGGTACTTGGGCTCCTTATTTTATGTGTTTACATACTGATGCATCGAATACTTCTTTAGGTGGTCCTCAATGTAATTCATCAGTACCTCAGCTCAGTAAATTGAGCGATTTAGCAAGTATTGATGTTGTCATTACGGCAGATAAATCCAAATGGTCCAGATGTCCTGTTTTTGAGATGGAAGAAGCTTCGTCTTTAGCTATAGGTAATGCATCGAAATTGGACATTCGTAAATCACCATCCGTAGATAAAAATGGCGTTGCCAATTACCCTTCGACCGACAACAGTGATTTTGCAATGGGTATGGGTTGGTTTCCAGGTTATGCCATCAATGTGGAAACAGGAGAGCGTCTAAATATTTGTTTTGGAGAAGATTCTTGGCTGACATCAGAGAATGGTGCCGATATGAAATGGGATCCTACTGCTGATTTGTATTCTAATCCAGTTAATTTTAATAATCCGGCTTTGAGCGAACTTTGGGGTGGTAAGCATTATATTTATGTGTTTGGACATAATGGCGATAGCCCAACCAGTGTATCGAAATACGATGCCGGTTTTAAAATGCGCACTTTGTTGGACGATGCTTCAGGTCCTACTAACGCTGTAAACAAACGCTCTGTTTTTGCGGATGCCATGTGGGTAAATATTCCTTTACTTAATGCTGGACATCAATTGTTGGAAACAGATGTTAAAATCAGAATTAGAGTTGGAAGACCATACATGAGAGCTTATGCTGCACGTTATGGCGCAAGTAACGCCGCTCCTTCAATTGATAGCGCGAGTCCAGCACAAAACACCAATTATCCGATGTACACATTCAATACCGCTGATTTACAAACAAAAACCAGTAATTTGAATGCGGCACAAAATGCCTTGGCTTTAATAAACATCGTTCCGAATCCTTACTATGCTTATTCGGCTTACGAAACCAATGCAGTAGATAATAGAGTGAAGATTACTTGTTTGCCGCAAAATTGTACCATTACCATCTTTACGTTAAATGGTACACTTATTCGCTTGTACAAGAAAAATTCTCCAGTTACTTATTTAGACTGGGATTTGAAAAACCAAGCTGAAGTACCTATTGCCAGCGGAATGTATATTATTCATGTGGATGTTCCGGGAGTGGGTGAAAAAACATTAAAATGGTTTGGAGTAATGCGTCCGATAGACTTAAATTCGTTCTAAAAAAATAAAATATATAAGTTGTGTTATTAAAAGTGAATCACATTAAAACCAATAGTATGAAAAAATCTTATAAGTTTCTGACCCCCGCTTTACTGATAGGATTAGCAGCATTGATGCCCACTAATTTGTTTGCAGGAAATCCCGATAGGGCAGGTACTGCTGGAGCAACAGAGTTGTTAATTAACCCTTGGGCTCGTTCTTCTGGATGGGCAGGAGCGAATACTGCTATGTGTCAGGGCATAGAAGCATCTTACCTCAATATTGCAGGTCTTGCTTTTACTCCCCAAACAGAATTAATATTCGATCATACCAACTGGTTGGTAGGCACAGGAATTGGAATTAACACTTTCGGCTTGTCTCAACGTGTTGGCAAAACAGGTGTTATTGGGTTTAATGTGATGTCAATGGATTTTGGAAATATTATGATTACGACGACTGACAATCCAGAAGGAGGTTTGGGAACATTCAGCCCTTCGTTTGTCAATTTAGGAATGTCGTATGCTAAAGCATTTTCAGACAATATTTATGGTGGAATCAATATGAAAGTAATTTCAGAAGCCATTTCTAACGTCAGTGCAAAAGGTGTTGCAGTAGATGCCGGCGTTCAGTATGTTACCGGTCCTACCAACAATATCCATTTCGGTATTTCATTGAAAAATGTAGGTCCTACAATGGTCTTCAGAGGTGATGGTTTATCTTTCCGAACAGCTTTGCCAAACGGAAATCCGTTTAATATGACGGTAGAACAACGCTCTCAAGAGTTTGAGTTGCCTTCTTTAGTTAATATTGGTGCTGGATACGACATTAACTTTTCGAAAGACAGTTCTGCACTTAAAACGCAACGTTTAACAATCGCGGCAAATTTCACATCTAATTCATTTTCACAAGATCAATACCAATTGGGATTGGAATACGGCTTCAGAAGCTATTTGATGTTACGAGTTGGATTTTGTTACGAAAACGGAATTTTTGATGCTATTGATGCGGGCCGTTTAACAGCATATACTGGTCCAACAGCTGGATTTACCGTTCAATTACCTTTTGGACATGCAAAAAAATCTACTTTTTCAATTGATTATTCTTACAGAGCAAGCGATCCTTTCCAAGGAACAAACACTATTGGAGCGAGAATAAGTCTCTGATTCGTTTTTTTTCTTAATTTTGTTAAAAAGAGAATTCCATTGCGGGATTCTCTTTTTACACTTATTTAATAGCCTATAACATGACACAATTATCTTATTTTACAGATGAAGGTTTGAAAAAACTGAAGGACGAATTAAATTTTTTGAAAACAAAAGAAAGATCCTCCATTTCCAAGCAAATCGCGGAAGCGCGAGATAAAGGTGACCTGTCGGAAAATGCAGAATACGATGCCGCCAAAGAAGCACAAGGATTGCTCGAATTGAAAATTTCTAAAATGGAGCAAGTGCTCAATAATGCACGTCTGATTGATCAGTCGCAATTAGATAATTCCAAAGTATTGATTCTTTCCAAAGTAAAAATTAAAAACATAAAAAATGGTGCTACCATGGTTTATACGCTTGTGGCGGAAAATGAAGCGGATTTAAAAGCCGGAAAAATATCCATTAATTCGCCCATTGCGCACGGCTTACTCGGAAAAAAAGTAGGCGATAAAGTGGATATCAAAGTCCCATCTGGAAGCGTCCAATTCCAAATCATTGAAATTTCTCGCTAAAAAATGGCAACTATTTTCAGTAAAATAATAAATGGAGAAATTCCTTGTCATAAAATTGCGGAAACCGATTCTTGTCTCGCTTTTTTAGATATTTCGCCTTTAACAGAAGGACATGTATTGGTAATTCCGAAAAAAGAAATCGATAATTTTTTTGATATAGAAGATGCTGAATACACAGCTTTAACGCTCTTCGCAAAAAAAATTTCTCAAGCCATCAAAAAATCAATTCCGTGTAAAAAAGTCGGTGTTGCCGTTATTGGCTTAGAAGTTCCGCACGCGCATATTCATCTCATTCCCATCAATCGCGTAAGCGATATGAATTTTGCCCTTCCGAAAAAAATTTTTTCAAACGAAGAATTAGCAAAAACAGCCGAGAAAATCAGGCTTTCCTTCCAGGATTTTCAGTAACAAACGCTTTCCATCCCGAAAATTTTTTTTCGCCACCAGAATTATTTTTTTGAAAATAATGACAAACCGCCGCTGCCAAGCCATCCGTAGCATCTAAATAAGTGGGCATTTCTTTAAACCCGAGCAAACTTTTCAGCATTGCCGCCACTTGCTCTTTCGAGGCATTTCCATTTCCGGTAATGGATTGTTTTATTTTTTTGGGAGAATATTCAAAAACAGGTAAGCCTTTATTTAGGGCAGCCGCAATGGCAACGCCTTGCGCTCTTCCTAACTTTAACATCGATTGCACATTTTTTCCAAAAAAAGGAGCTTCAATCGACAATTCATCGGGTTTGTATTCTTCAATTAAATAGGTAGTCCGCTCAAAAATTTTTTTCAATTTCATTGGATGATTTTCTAATTTATCGAGCTTCAAAACGCCAGCAGCAATCAGTTTCATCGTACTTCCTTGGATATGAATCAAGCCATAACCCATCACCGTTGTACCCGGATCAATTCCCAAAACAATCCTGTCTGCCGCCATTTTAGTACATTTGTTTAGATAAAATCAATTCGCATCGTCGTTGAAAAAAAACAACACATACAAAGTTATAAGTCTTTTGTTTAAAATACTTATTGTCGTTATTTCTTTTGCGTATATTTTTTATAAAATATTCTATAACTCAACAATAACAAGTAATTCAGAAAATTTGTTTCAAAAAAATATTTTTTCGAAGCACATTTTTTTAATTGTTTTAACACTCGTTTTCATGGTCGTAAATTGGAGTTTTGAAGCTATTAAATGGAAAATTTTAATCGAGAAAATCCAAAAAATTAATTTTTATACCTCGCTAAAAGCCGTGATGGCAGGCATTACCGTAAGCGCTTTTACACCCAATAGAGTGGGTGAATTTGGTGGCAGAATTTTTTTTCTGGAACCCGAAAATCGAAGCAAAGGGATTGTACTTACTTTTCTCGGAAATACGGCTCAATTGCTTGTTACTATTGTAATTGGTGCTTTTGTTTTTATGTTTTATTTGGCTTTTTTTACGCCTTTGAAAAATTATTTTTTAATACTTATTGATTTATTGATGGTGCTAATTATTATTTTTTTTCCACTTATTTATTTCAAAAACGAACGTTTCAAAAAATATTTTTTTAAACTAAAATTTTTACGAAAACACGAAGAAAAAATAAATTTGTTTTTTACCTTTTCATCGTCAGAACTCTTGAATTTGTTGTTTTTTTCTTTTTGTAGATATATTATTTTTACGATGCAATTTTATTTTTTGTTGTGTGTTTTTGGAGTAGAAATACCTTTTCTATCAGCGTGTATTTTAATCGTAATGATTTTTTCTACCACTACTTTTATTCCAACTTTTGCGCTCACAGAGCTGGGTGTACGCAGTTCTGCCGCCATTTTATTTCTCGGAATTTTTTCGCCCAATGTAATCGGAATTGCGTTGGCATCCATCGCACTTTGGATTGTGAATATTGCACTTCCTGCATTAATAGGCAGTTTTACTATTTTTAAGATTCCTTTTTTCAAACAAAAATGATTTTTTTTACCAATATTATTTTCTGTTTTTCTATTACGATTGCTTTTTTGTACGCCGTATTTTTTTTATTTTTAATGGTGGGATGGATACGCACAAATTTTTTTTCGTCGTCTGAAAAAATAATTTTTGGAGGTACAAAAATTTCGATTGTTATTCCGGTTCGGAACGAAGAAAATAATATTTTAAAATGTTTAGAGAGCCTCTTGTTACAAGATTATCCGAAAGAATTAACAGAACTAATTATCGTCGATGATTTTTCGGAAGATGAGACTTTTTTACTTCTGAAAAACGCGCTTCAAAAAAATAATTTTTCAAACGTCATTTTAATTTCATCGCAAAAAGCAGGAAAAAAAAATGCCATTTCTTCTGGCATCGAAAAAGCAACTGGAACGCTCATTATCACGACGGATGCAGATTGTACATTTCCTCAAAAATGGCTTTCGACCATCGTTTTATTTTATGAAAAAAACCACCCGAAATTTATTTTTTCGTCCGTCATTTTCGCGGATAAAAAAACATTTTTTCAAAAACTACAAAGTGTAGAATTCGCTGGATTAGTTGCTGTTGGTGGCGCATCCGCATATTTCAATTTTCCCTTGATGTGCAACGGTGCTAATTTGGCGTTCGAAAAAATAATTTTTCAAGAGGTAAACGGCTTCGAAGGAAACGAACACATTTCTTCCGGCGACGATTTATTTTTGATGGAAAAAATTCGAAAAAAATATCCATCCGAAATAAAATTTTTGAAATCCGCGGAAGCGACTGTTTTTACAAAAGAAGCACCCAATTTAAAATCATTTATTTCCCAACGAAAACGTTGGGCATCCAAAACGGTACGCTTAAAAAGTAAATTTATTTTATGGACAGGTGGAATTATTTGGAGCATGAATTTTTTAGTGCTTTTCAGTGCATGTTTCATCGCTTATAATAAGACTTTCATCGCCTTATTTTTATTTCTTTTCGCAACAAAATGTATAATTGACTTTTTGTTCTTATTTTTAGCCGTTTCTTTTTTCGAAAAAAGGAGCTATGTCGTGTGCATCTTGATTATAGTGGTTTTTTATCCAATATATGTTTTGTACATGAGTGTTTTTGGTAGTTTCGGGAAAATAAATTGGAAAAATAGAGTTATAAGTAAGTAACAATAATGTCGGTTCGCAGAGAAAAAAATAGTTATTCAGAGTCGTTAACGTTTTACGCTTGGCAACGCCTTCGCAAAAATAAATTGGCGATGTTTGGTTTGGTAGTAATCAGTTTTTCTGTAATTATTGCCTTGGCGGGATACCTCATCACACCCGATGCCACGCCAAATGCTAACGAGCAATTGTTGGAGCTTTCTATTAAACCACCTGGTTTCAGAGTGCAATTATTGCGCGTCCGGAAAAATGAAAAAAGCCATCATGTAAATTTTTTATATAAAATGCTTTTTGGAGAAGAAAGCGATTATACGGATGTTCCTATTTATCGTTATTATTTTGAAGACAATGATATTGTGTGTGAGGAATACACTGGAGAAACACCCAACAAAGGCACCATGGTAAAATACAATGTGGCAGATGTGGTTTATGCCATCAATTACAATTCGCCCGTTGTAAACAATCAAATGGAAGGCTATGAGGAATTTTACGAATTTGGAAGTAACACGAAAATGAAAAAGCAAGTGCGCGAAATGCAAGAAAGTATTATCGCGAACAATTTGGTATGGCGCAAATATATTTTAGGAACGGATCGCGAAGGACGCGATATGTTAAGCCGATTAATGATTGGCACGCGCGTTTCTTTGGCGGTGGGCTTTGTGTCCGTTTTTATTTCTATTGTAGTCGGTATTTTAATGGGCGCACTGGGCGGTTTTTTTAGAGGTTGGGTGGACAATGCTGTGATGTGGGTTATCAACGTAGTTTGGTCTATTCCAACACTGTTATTGGTGATTGCGATTACGCTTGTTTTAGGAAAAGGCTTTTGGCAAGTTTTTGTTGCCGTAGGACTTACCATGTGGGTAGATGTAGCCCGTATTGTACGCGGACAAATACTGGGTATCCGCGAAAAGGAATTTGTAGAAGCGGGTAGGGCATTGGGCTTTACTAATTATCGCTTGATTTTTAAACACATTATTCCCAACGTAATGGGACCGGTTATCGTTATTTCTGCGGCTAATTTTGCTTCTGCGATTTTAATCGAAGCTGGATTAAGCTTTTTGGGTATCGGCGCGCAACCGCCAACAGCCTCTTGGGGAGAAATGATTAATGCGCATCGCGGATACATTATCGCGGACGCTGCCTACCTTGCCTTTTTACCAGGACTTGCCATTATGTTAATGGTACTGGCATTTGTATTGCTCGGTAACGGGTTACGCGACGCCTTAGACACTAAGTCGGGAAGCGATGACCAATTAATGGGCACTTAAAAAGGCGTTTGAAAAATTATTTTTTGAAGCATAAAAAAAGCCTCGTTTTTACACGAAGCTTTTAGAAATATTTTTCGAAAAAAAATTACATCGTATGTCCTTTAGCACATTTTTCTCCGCAGTTCTTCATACATTCTGCTTTATTTTTGCAGCCCATATCGCAACCTTTCATACAACCTCCTGCAGTGCAAGAAGCACCTGATTTGCTGCATTTTTCGCCACAACTTTTCATACAAGCCGAATCGCTTTTGCAATTTTTATCACAGCCTTTCATACACTCGTGTGCAGAACAACCATGGTCTTTCATACATTGCATCATGCCTTGTTTTCCACATTCTGGCCCACAATTTTTCATACAAGCCGAATCCGTTTTGCAACCTTTGTCGCAACCTTTCATACACTCGTGTCCTCCTTTGCAACAAGCCATTTTACTGGTGTCTTTCGAACATGTTTTCACGGCAGTGCTGTCTTTTCCATTAGCGCCAGTTTTTGAATCTTTTCCGTTGCACGATGACATCGCGAAAGCAAGTCCGCCAGCAAGTACGGAAACAAATAATAGTTTTATGATTTTTTTCATTTTGAAATTTATTTTTTAAGGGTTGAAAAAATTATTTTTTTGTGAATGTAAAAATTTAAGTGGCACAAAGATACAAGAATCTTTGTGCGAAAAATTATTTTTTAAAAACGGTTTTCTTTAAAAGCAATTTCTTTGTTTTTATCTACTTGATAATATTTTGCCCAACCGTTATTGATGGAGAAAACAAGTTGTTTCCCGAAAATATTTTCCATCCAAATCGGCACAAAAAATTTCCGATCGGCACTTAAGTATTGATAATATTTATGATCGTTACACGATTTATCATCAATCACATGACGTGCAGCAAAATCGCCACAAAAAGTTGCCCAAGGCAAACCAACGCAACCTAATACAAAATGGATATAAGGTTGTTTTTCATCGCGCACAACGGTGGGAATTAAATCTCTGGTTGTATCAATTAATCCGGGCCAATACTGAATAAATTCCAAGCGTTTTATTCCCAAAAATTTCGCTTTAAATTTATTGATAACGTCATTTATAATGTGTGGCGAAGTAGTGTAATTACTGGAAAAAGTACTGAGCGAAGTTCCGCCGCCAAGCAATAAGCGATTATCTCCCGTTAAACGGAAATAGGAATATACTAAATCCGAATCCCAACATTGAAATTGTCCTTTCGGAAATAAATAATTCAAGTCACGATCATCCAAAGGTTCGCTGATGGATAAAAAAGTTTGTGCGTGAAAAATATCTTTAGAATAATCCGTTAATCGCGGATCCAATTTATCGGCACAAAAAATAATATTTTCAGCCGTAACAGAACCCAGATGTGTATAAACGGTATGTTCTTTTATATGTCGCACTTCGGATGATTCGTAAATCTGAATGCCGTTATCCATCAACACATTTTTTATTCCGTGTGCATAACGCAAAGCGTTAATTCCGTATGTCCCTGAATACCTTACAGCGCCTGTGTAAGAATGCGAACCAACCAGTTCATTTACTTCTTTTTTGTTGTATAACTGAACTTCGTAACCTAATTTTTTTCGAGCTTCTACTTCTTCGATGGTTTCTTTCATTCCCTCTGCATCATTGCCCAAAAATAAACTGTCCTGTGCAATTAAATCACAATTTAAATTGTATCTTTTTACGTTAGCAACAATTTTATCAACTCCCGAAGAAGCCAATTCCCAAAGGTCGCGTGCACCATCCACTCCGTAACGACGGAGTAATTGCGAAAGTTCTAATTCGCTATCGGGCGTTAAAAATCCGGCACTTTTTCCGGTGGAACTGCCGCCGCAAATATTTTTTTCGAGCACTACTACTTTCAATCCAGTTCCAACAAAAGCCATCGCTGCCGAAAGTCCGGCTGCGCCGGCACCAACAATAACTACATCTGCTTTAATATTTTCTTTTAAAGGCGGCTGAATAGCGCGCTCAATGCCGAGGAGTGTGGTGTACCACCAATCTTGTAAAATCATTACGCAAAGTTACATGCAAATAATTAATATTTTTTTTAGATGTGTTAAAAAATGTTATTTGAAAAATTATTTTTTCGAAGTCTAAAAAACACCTCTTCAAACGTATGAATTATTAATGAAGTTTGGTTTGTTTTTCAATTTTAAATAAAATACATTTACAGAAACAAAAAATAGCGCCATGAAAAAAATCCTACTCTCTACAATCGCAATTGCATTATTTGCTTTTGCTAACAAAGGAAATGCACAAATCATAAACACCATTGCGGGAAATGGAATTCAAGGTTTTAGTGGAGACGGATTTGCTGCAACTTCTGCAGAATTTAATTCTCCTTATGGAATAGCAGTGGATGCCAGTGGAAATGTATTTATTGTAGATCAATTCAATAATCGGATTCGAAAAATAAATACGAGTGGTATTATAAGCACCATTGCTGGGAATGGAACCGCTGGTTATAGTGGAGATGGAGGAGTTGCAACTGCAGCACAATTGAGTTATCCCCAAGAAGTAGCAGTAGATGTAGCAGGTAATGTATATATTGCCGACACGCAAAATAATTGCATTCGCAAAATAAATAGCAGTGGAATTATTTCCACCATTGCGGGAAATGGAATTCAAGGTTATAGTGGAGATGGTGGAGCGGCAACCGCAGCTGAATTAAATTACCCTAACGGAGTTGCGGTTGATGCAACTGGAAATGTATTTATATCTGATGGCAACAATTATCGTGTACGCAAAATAAATACGAGTGGAACTATTACGACCATTGCTGGAAATGGAACTTCTGGTTATGGTGGAGATGGCGGATTGGCAACCGTAGCTGAATTAAATGACCCTAACGGAGTAGCGGTTGATGCAACTGGAAATGTATATATATCTGATGAAGGCAATCAACGCATTCGAAAAGTAAATACAAGCGGTATTATTACGACCATTGCCGGAAATGGAATCCAAGGTTATAGTGGAGATGGTGGAGTGGCAACCGCAGCTGAATTAAATTTTTCTTCTGGAGTAGCGGTTGATGCAGTTGGAAATATATATATAGCTGTTTGGGGCAATTTTCGAATTCGTGAAGTAAATACATCTGGGATTATTACCACTGTTGCTGGAAATGGAATAAATAATTATAGTGGCGATGGAGGACCTGCGGTTAATGCCGCAATTGATACCATTCAGGGTGTTGCTGTTGATGCATCTTACAATATTTACATTGCCACAGGTGCGCGAATTCGTGAAGTAACAGGAACAACAGGTGTTTCGGAAAATATTTTTTCAAATGCTTCAATTAATATTTTTCCAAATCCGAATAACGGAATTTTTAATGTCGTTCAAAAAAATAATTTTCAAAAGCTAAATATAGAAGTCTATAATGTGTTGGGTGAAAAAATAATTTTTCAAACGCTCAATTCAGCGCAAACACAAATTGATTTAAGTGCTGAAGCAAAAGGAATTTATTTTTGCAAAATTTTTTCGGATGATGGAAAAATAATTTCTGACGGAAAAATTGTGGTACAATAGTTACGAAAAATTATTTTTTCGTAACTATAAAAGAATGCGTTCTCACACGAAAAATTACCTTATGTTTACTGCATGAATATAAATTATCATTCATTTGTACATTTGCTTTTTATTGGAGTGATTGCCTTGTTCCCAGTGGTAAATCCCTTTGGATCTGCGTTTATGGTAACACCTTATTTTGCCAATCTGACAAAAGAGGAAAAGAAAAAAGCGGTTAGAAAAATTACGTTTTATGCTTTTGCAATTTGCACGATTTCTTTATTTGCTGGACATTGGATATTAAAATTATTTGGACTTTCCATTCCTGTTATTCAATTAGCGGGAGGAATTATGATTTGTAAAATGGGCTGGGAATCGCTTTCGTCCGATAAAAAAACAACAGAAAAAGAGCTTAATGCGGGAGCGGAAATCGAGCCAAATAATTATTCCCGCATCACCAATCAATTATTTTATCCAATTACTTTTCCGGTTACTACTGGAGCTGGAACCATATCGGTATTGTTTACGTTAAGTGCACATGCGGCACGGGGGAGCACGATTGATTATTTGGTTAATACAAGTGCCATTTTTTTGGCGATAATAGTGATGTGTACGATGGTTTATGTGTGTTACCTCAATACAAAAACGATTATCAATTATTTAGGTTCTAACGGAGAAATAATTATTAATCGCATTTCTGCTTTCCTTATATTTTGTGTGGGATTACAAATTGCTATATCTGGAATTACGAGTTTGGTAAAAGGATAAAAATCGATATCAAATTCCTTATTGTTTCTTCAATGTCTTTACAAAATTAAGTGCTTCCGCAACATGTTTTTTACCATCAAACTTTGATTCGTACTCGAAAACAATCTCTCCTGAAATATCTACGATAAAAGTTATTCGGGTAGTAAATAATCCTTTTTTAACGCCAAATGCTTTGATTACTTTTTCGTCTGGGTCGCTCAATAATTCGTAATTGAGTTTATCATCTTGCTGAAATTTTTTATGACTCTCGACTGTACCTTGATTAATTCCAATCACTTCCGCACCTGCTTGTGCAAACATATTTAAGCTGTCTCTGAAAGTACAGGCTTCTTTTGTACAAACCGGACTTTCATCTTTCGGATAGAAAAAAATAACAAATAATTTATTCCCGACAGAATCTTTCATGTTAAATGTTTTGCCATCCTGATCTTTCAGAGAAAACAAAGGCATTTTATCGCCTACACTCAATGGACGTGATTGAGCGTAGCCAGAAGCAGATAACAGCACTGCCAAAAAAGTGATAGAAATGAATTTATACATAAGTTGTGGATTTATTTTTATGAATTAAGAGGTTTCTTGGATTAAGAACTTATACACGAAGTTTTGACAAAGATAACAAACCTTGAACATTCAAATTATTTTTTTTAATTTTTGATTATCGTCTGTACTTCGTCTCGCATTCGGTTCAATTTTTCTTAAAAAAAAGAACCAAAAATTCAAGGCTTTGATTTCTCATTTCATTTTAGCTTCCGACCTCATCCTCATCCTCATCCCTTCTCTAAAGGAGAGGATTTTGGTGAGGTAATTTGTTCGAAATCAGATGCCTTCAAAAAATATTTTTTCAAACTGGTATTTTACCTTCCTTTTCTTTTGTCTTGAAATAAGCAAATAAAAATTTAAGGTTTGTAGTATCTATCAAAAAACACAAATAAAAAAACAATTTTTGAAAAAATATTCCAATTTATTTCAGTGCGGAAATAATTTTTTGAACTACTTCAGTTGAATCGGAATCTAAACCTTCGTGTCGAAAAATTATTTTTCCATCCTTATCCAACACATTAATAACGCTCGCGTGGGCAAAGTTTCCATCGCTTTGCTTTTGATAATCTACGTTCAACAACATAGATAATTCGCGCACTTCATTTTCATCTCCGTGAAGCAATGTCCAATTTCCATCCAACTTCATTTCCTTGGCAAAAGCTTTTAATCTGGCAACCGTATCTCTTTTCGTATCAAAAGAGACAAGTGTAAATCCGACTTGCGGAATTAAGTTAGCTGGAATTTCTTTTTCTATATTTTTCAGATTGTTTACGATACGCGGACACGCATACGTACAATTGCTAAAAAACATAGTAAGGACTTGTATTTTTCCTTTTAATGCAGTAAGATTAATTTGTTGATTGTTTTGCGTTTCCCAAGTTCCGTTTAATTGATAAATAGACAAATCGGAAGTGCTTTCTGTTTTGGAAGAAGTGGTATCTTTCATCTTATTTTTACAACAATCTGGCACTTTTTTATTGGTACACGAATTAAAAAGTAGAACTCCTAAAATCAATCCGACTGGCAATATGTTTTTAATTGTTTTCATCTTCTTTCTAGAATTATATTTTGTTAATCTCTATTTATTTGGACGCGTCCATAGCGCATCTAAAACCTAAATCTCTGACAGCATAATTTGCTTTTAAACTGCTCCTAAAAGAATAGCGAAGGAAGGCAGCATAATTTTCTTTATTCACAACGCCTATAGATATTCCTGCACAAGTGGATGACGAACTCGAAGGAATGTTAAAATCAAAAATCCATTCCCATACCAATCCGTTCATATCCCAAACACCTAATTTATTTTCGAATGTGCTGTGAATAGCTGGAATCGTTTTTGGCGTTGGTTTGTTGTACCAATTTAAGATGTAAGTAGCCAATGAAACAGTGTCGTAACTATTTCTGCCGATAGGGTTGGCTGCTGAAACATATTCCCATTCTGCCAGCGTAGGCAAGCGTTTTCCTTTCCATTTGCAATACGCATTTGCAGCAAACCAAGAAACATTTGTAACGGGCGCATTGCTAAGATTTCCACCAAAATTGAAATCACTTTTCCAATCTTTTAAATAATTCGTGTCGGCAAATAAACGATTTACTTTTGATTTCGACCAAATTGGATTGGCTTTTACGAATGCAAGAAACTCTTGATTGGTAACGGGATAAATATCCAAATAAAAACTCGGAACTTTTATTTTGCTTCCGCCATACGTTTTGAAAAAAGGTGCGAAATAACCTTCCGGAATTTTAACCATTCCAGTATGCACGATAGACTTATTTTCTCCGATGTTTGCAGAATAAGCCTTAACGTCAGCAAAAGCTGACGTTAAGCCAATCACAATACACAGACAGATAATTTTTTTCCGCCCCACAATTATTATTTTTTCTTTTTACTTGGATGTGTTACTGCAGGTTTATCGCCTTGTTTTCTATAATCTGCTACCATTTTCGCTGTAACTAATCCGTCTTTATTTCCGAAATTATTACGAACATACGTTAATACATTGGCAATCTCATCATCACTTAATCCCAATTGCGGCATTACTCCGTTAAATTTATTTCCATTAACCGTAACTTCACCTGTTAAACCGTGTAATAGAATTTGAATTCCTTTATCTTGACGAGGCATTAAGAAATTAGAGCCAGCAAGCGGAGGAAAAGATCCCGGTACGCCTTGTGCATTAAACATGTGACATGCGGCGCAAGTGCTTTCAAATCTTATTTTTCCCAATGTCAATCGCTCTTCCATTGTTCTCTCTTCAATTGCAGGTTGTACAGGTTGAGACATCGACTGTAATATGGATCCTTCCGGCAGATACACTATATCTTGTTGTTTATGAGAATAAATCGCACTGTCTTCTGGACCTGAAACTATCAGTTGAGCCAAAGCTCCTTGGTTGAATGCCCTAAAAATAGAATGATCAACAATCGTATAAGTCCCTGGCACTTTACAAGTAAACTCCACTATTTCAGCTCCACCAGAAGGAATAAGAGTAGTTTGTACATTGTGATTTTCTAAGGTACCACCGTCTATTCTTACTGTATCCATGATTTCACCAATAATATGAAAAGAAGAAACAAAATTTGGTCCGGCATTTCCTACATAAAAGCGCACCTTTTCGCCCACTTTTGCGTGTAAAGCATTAGCCCCGATAGTAGAACCGACAGAACCATTAAATATAACATAATTAGGTTGTTCGAGTAATGCTTTTTGCATGTCAAATGCTTGAAGTCCTTGATCGCCATATTTACCAGTAGTATATACTTCCGATTGCATGATGTAAAATTCTTTATCAACGTGCGGAAGTCCTTCGCGAGGTTCTACTAATACTAATCCATACATTCCGTTGGCAATGTGCATTCCAACTGGAGCGGTCGCACAATGATAAAGGAACAATCCTGCTTCAAGGGCTTTAAATGAAAATATGGATGTGTGTCCAGGAGCGGTCATAGAAGCTTCTGCGCCTCCACCTGGTCCTGTTACAGCATGCATATCAATGGAGTGAGGCATTTTATCGTTCGGGTCATTACTGAGATGAAATTCAACTTCATCCCCCACGTGGATACGAATAAATTTACCTGGCACTTGTCCGCCAAATGTCCAAAAATCATACGTTACACCATCTGCCAAACGCATTACTTTTTCGATAATATTCAAATGCACAACCACCTTCATTGGATGACCATAATTAACTTCCTCCGGGACATTGGGAGCATACGAAAGCCTTGCTTCGTATTGACCACCATAAGTGGAATCGGCTTTTTGTTTAGTAACCGAAGGTTCGGTTGTACAACTGTTAAAGTTTGTTTGAAAAATTACAGCTGCAAGCAGCAGTAAAAAATAATTTTTAGTGTTTAGTAGCCTTTTCATATAGGTTTTTGTTTTATAACGGGACAAAAATAGATAAATACCTTTTTCGAGTTCTATGATACATCTCATGAAATAGTATGATATAAATCATAAAATGAATTTCTTTCAAAAATAGTATTGAAAGTAGAAAAATTTGAACTTACTAAAGAGTAAAAAATTTATTTCTGAGACTCTTTTTTCCATCAATAAATAATTCTGAAGAATCAAAAGTTCGTATCTCTTTTTTGTGTTCGAAAGTTGTTTTTGTTTATCTTACAGATAAATAATATCTTCGTCCATATTTTAACTAAACGAAATGAAATTTTCAGCTCAACAAATCGCGGCAATGCTTGATGGAAAAGTGGAAGGAAACCCCGCAGCAACGGTTAGCAAATTATCGAAAATAGAAGAAGGCGAGCCGAATTCTTTATCGTTTTTAGGAAACCCTCAATACACGTCCTACATCTATACTACGGCAGCTACCATCGTGATTGTAAATCATGATTTTGTGGCAGAACGCCCACTAAAAGAAGGTTGCACACTTATTCGTGTTGCGGAAGCACGCGAAGCTTTTGCCAAATTATTAGAAGCGTACAATCAAATAAAATTTAATAAAACAGGAATCGAAAAATTTGCGTTCGTTTCGGAAAGCGCGACTGTTGGCGAAAATTCATACATCGGATCATTTGCGTACATTAGCGATCATGTAAAAATTGGAAAAAATGTAAAGATTTTTCCGAATGTTTTTATTGGAGAAAATACTACGATTGGCGATAACACAATTGTTTTTTCAGGAGTTCAAATTTATTCGGATACTGTTATCGGAAAAAATTGCGACATTCATGGAGGCGTTGTTATTGGCGGAGATGGATTTGGTTTTACACCACAAACAGATAATAATTATAAAAAAGTGCCTCAAATAGGAAATGTTGTGTTAGAAGATTTCGTGGAAATAGGTGCCAACACTACGATTGATAGAGCAACACTTGGATCCACCATTTTACGAAGAGGCGTGAAATTGGATAACTTAATTCAAATTGCACACAATGTAGAAATCGGTGAAAACACTGTTGTTGCTTCGCAAACAGGCGTTTCAGGATCTACAAAAATTGGTAAGGATTGCATGGTTGGAGGACAAGTAGGTATTATAGGACATTTAACCATTGCCAATAAAGTGAAAATTGCCGCACAATCAGGCGTTGGAAATAGTATTTTGACAGAAGGTGATATTGTACAAGGATCACCAGCATTCAGCATTGGCGATTACAAACGCGCGTATGTTGTTTTCCGGAAATTACCTGAATTACAAATGAAAATTAAAACTCTCGAAAATACAATTGCAGAATTAAAATTAAAATCCGCAGGAATCGAAAAAGAACTATGAGCGTGAAACAAAGAACAATCAAAAATCCGATAACGATTTCGGGTGTAGGATTACACACCGGAAAAAAAGTTTCCCTGACATTTAAACCGGCTGAAGAAAATCACGGATATAAATTTAAGCGTATTGATTTACCAAATCAGCCTGTTATTGATGCCGATGTGGACAATGTAGTAGATACCGAACGCGGAACTACATTAGAGCAAAACGGCGGCAGAGTAAGCACAACAGAACACGTGTTGGCAGCATTGGTTGGGATGGAAATTGACAATGCGATGATTGAAATAGACGGACCTGAAATTCCGATTATGGATGGAAGCTCCATGCTGTTTGTGCAAGCAATTGAAAAAGCAGGTTTCGTAGAACAAAAAGCGGAGCGCATTTATTTCGAACTGAAAGAAATTTTATCGTACGAAGATCCTATCAAAAAGGTAGAAATGTTGGCGGTTCCGCAAGACGATTTGCGAATTACCGTAATGGTAGATTATAACTCGGAAGTACTGGGAACGCAGCACGCAACCATTTACAACATTCACGAATTTAAAACAGAAATTGCGAAATGCAGAACCTTTGTTTTTCTGCACGAATTGGAAACTTTATTACAACATAATTTAATTAAAGGCGGCGATCTTGATAACGCGATTGTACTTGTGGATCGTCCTATTCCGCAAGAAAAATTAGATCATCTCGCCAAAGTTTTTAATAGACCCGATGTGCAAATAAAAGGCAAAGGTGTTTTGAATAATACCACTTTGCATTTTTTTAATGAACCGGCTCGTCATAAATTATTAGACATTGTTGGCGATTTCGCACTGATTGGAATGCCCATAAAAGCACATATTTTAACGGCTCGTCCGGGACATGCTGGCAATGTTGCTTTCGCGAAAAAAATAAAAGAACTCATCAAAAAAGAAAAACAACAGAAAAAAAACAATATCCCCACTTTTGATTTAGATAAAGAGCCTGTTTACAACATCAACGATATTCTGAAAATATTACCACATCGCCAGCCGATGTTGCTCATTGATAAAATCATGGAACACACTGCCAATCACATTGTGGGTGTGAAAAATGTAACCATGAACGAAGAATTTTTCAAGGGACATTTCCCGAGAAACCCAGTAATGCCGGGCGTTTTATTAATAGAAGCAATGGCACAAACAGGAGGCATTTTGGCGCTAAAATCAGTTCCTGATCCGGAAAATTATTTGACGTATTTTATGAAAATTGATGGAGTCCGATTCAAACAAATGGTTCGTCCTGGAGACACTGTCGTTTTTGATCTTTACTTGCTAACCCCTATCAGACGCGGAATTTGCCACATGAAAGGAATAGCGTATGTAGGAAAAAAAGCAGTAATGGAAGCCGAAATGATGGCACAAATAGTAAAAGTTAAAAACAATGAACCCACTCTCGTACATACATCCTGAAGCAAAAATTGGAAAGAATGTAATCGTAGAGCCATTTTCAACCGTTTATCAAAATGTTGAAATTGGCGATGGTACATGGATTGGTCCAAACGTAACCATTATGGAAGGCGCACGCATCGGGAAAAATTGCAAAATTTTTCCGGGAGCTGTTATCTCCGCTATTCCGCAAGATTTAAAATTTGAAGGAGAAAAAACAACTGCTGAAATAGGTGATAATACTACTATCCGCGAATGCGTAACGATTAATCGCGGAACCAAAGATAAAATGAAAACTGCAGTTGGTAGCAATTGTTTGATTATGGCGTATGTGCACATTGCACACGATTGCATTTTAGGAAATCATGTAATAGTTGCCAACAGTGTAAATCTCGCAGGGCACGTTACCATTGAAGATTACGTGATTTTAGAAGGATTGGTTGCCGTTCAACAATTTGTTCGGATTGGCGCGCACGCTTTTATAACAGGCGGTTCCTTGGTGCGAAAAAATGTTCCGCCATTTACAAAAGCCGGACGCGAACCACTTTCGTATGTCGGGATTAACTCGGTTGGCTTGCGACGCAGAGGTTTTTCAAATGAAATTATTTTGGAAATTGAAGATATGTACCGCACTATTTATGTGCGTGGACACAATGTAACCAACGCGATACACATTGTGGAACAAGAAGCTCCAGCATCTGCCGAAAAAAATCAAATCATCCAATTTATCCGCGAATCAACGGACGGAATTATGAGAGGAATTTCTTAATAAAAATTTCTATCCTCAAAAAAATATTTTTTCAAGAATGTCTATAAGCCTTGCTAATATTGGTAAACGTTATAACCGCGAATGGATTTTCCGAAATGTAAATTACGAATTTTCGGATGGAAATGCGTATGTAATTATCGGATCTAACGGTTCTGGAAAATCAACTTTATTACAACTTATTGCTGGAAATTTATTGGCATCTGAAGGCACCATTTCTTACTCCGAAAATGAAAAAATAATTTTGGAAGAAAAAATATTTTCGCAAATCAGTTTTGCTTCTCCATACCTTGAACTATTAGAAAAATATACGCTTTCGGAGATGATTGATTTTCATTTCAAGTTCAAAAAATATTTTTCGGGATGGGATTTAGAAAAAGTAATTGAGTCGACACAATTGGCTTATGCGAAAGATAAAATACTGAAAAATTATTCTTCCGGGATGAAACAACGTGTGAAATTAGCCTTGGCTATTTTAAGCGATACGCCTTTTTTATTATTGGATGAACCAGCTTCCAATTTGGATAAAAATGCGATTGAATGGTATCAAAACTTAATTAAAAATCACACGAAGAACCGCATCGTTATTGTTTGTTCCAACGAACAGAAACATGAATATAATTTTTGCAATCAAGAATTAAAAATCGAAGATTATAAATAATCTGATTTTTTTTAGAATAATAATCCAAACCTAAATCCGGAATTTAATTTTTGATTATCCGAAAAGGAAGTTACAAATTCAGCTCTGAAAAATAATTTTTTAACACCTACAGAAAACTCGGTGTAACGATGCAATTGATCGTCTGTAAGCACTTTCACACTTGCTATTTCTTGAAATTTTAATTCTCGAATGAGTGGAATTTTATTGAGAATAAATCCTCCGAAATTTTGTTCAAAGGCACCTTGTAAAAAATAATTTTTCGTGCTGTAAGTATAATAATTCAACAAATCAAAAGTGTTAATATCGAAATTAGAAATCAATGTTTGGTTGCCGTTAAAATGTTGATAATCCATAAAACTTACATTTTCGGAATTTAAAAATTTTCCTACACTGACGTTGTAAATAGAATGTCCGAGCATTTTCAAATTTATTCTGCCAGTCAATTCTGCCTTCAATAAATCATAATTGGCAGTGCTGTTAAAAACACTCTCAATCGCTTTTTTATACGAAACTTTCAAGACAGGAAATTTCGATCGCAAAATTATTTTTTCATTCGGACGCATCAAATAACGTTGCTTGAAAGAAAATTGAAATCCTAAATCAATATCAAAAATTTTATTTTCAGAAAACGAATTAGAAAAATTTTCTGCGTTCTGAGGATCATTAGAAGTATAAAAATGTTTATTCTGATAAATACTGAAATCAGTAGTATTCAATAAAGGCGAGCGATCGACAAATTCGACATCTGTATAAAAAAGAAATCCATTAAAAAGTTCTATTTGATGATGTGCTTGAACATATTCTTTTTGATACAATTTCATATAATTCGTTTTATCAAACAAAGAATACACACTGTTTACAAGCGTTGATATCGGCTCGTTTTCATTAAATTGATTGTCTGATTTTCCGGCTTTAAGAGTAAACTCACCAAATTTTACGGGCAGATAAACATGCTTCCATTCTGCGCCCAGCAAAAGTTTTTTATCCGAAAATCCATAACCGAAATGCATCGTAAAACGATCGCTTTTATGCGTATCCTCGTTGTATTTATAATAACTTGTATTGAGCGCCAAATTCCAACCTTGAACGGTATTGAACGCAATATTCTTTATAAAAGGAGAAAAATTAAATTCGTATTTTTCGTATTGATGTTGATTGGTGTAACCAAAAATTAAATCTGCTGGACTAAATTTATTATTGATGCGATCCACCGAATCTAAATACGCTTTTGACGTTCGCTTCGTCATCAAACTATCACGCTGATGATAATCTTTCTTTTCTTGTTTCGTAAGCGTTACAGGCCTTACACGCGACCAATACGTAGAATCTTTTTTATTCGCGCTATCAGAAACATCTAATTCTTCGCCATTAAAAAAATGTTTCGGAAAAACAGGATTCAATTGATAATTGGAATTAACGCCCAAATAAACGCCATTACCTTTTATCCCGAAAATACTAAAATCAAAACTAATTTTATTGGAAAAGGGCATCCACACATCAGCGTTAACGGGCAAGAAAGTTTGCTTAATTTTAAACGTATCTAAAAATCGCAATTGATTTTCTTTCGTCAATTCTAAATCCAAACTGTGAATGCGCCATTGATCTTCCACAATATAAATAACGCCGCTAAACAGCGGAGCATGTGGATATTTTGGAATCACCAAAATTTTATCAATCATCAAACCGTTTTCCAAAAAGGAGCCGAGCATTTTATAACGGTAATTCAAAAACGCATCGCCAGCAATGGGCGAAATAAATCCGCGCGTACTGAGCATCGGAATTTGCAAAACGTTTTCGTAAAAATTAAGCAACATATCCGAAGCCTGATTATAACTGAATGCCTTGTTATCACCGCTTACTTTGGAGGAAATCATTTTCTCTCGAATTTTATCGGGCTGCTCAAAATTAAATTTCGAAACCGATTCGGATAAATAAAAAATGCCAGAAGTACTGTCGATATCGCCACCCGGATCCACTTTATAACCCATAATTTTATCGGGATGTTTCAAAATCCGCTGCAAGCCTTTTATATATACATCGCAGGAATACGAATTCACTTGATCCAAATAAAATTTTCTTTTTTTGATAACTTGGCGCATCACGCGATACGCAGGATCTTCGCCACTTCCAGAAATAGTTACGGCTTGTAATTCGGTTTTTTCAATGTGTAATTGTACATTTAATTTAATCGGATTTTGATTTACAGCAAGCGTTTCCACCTGCATTTTATAACCAATCATTTTAAAAACCAACAAACATTTTCCTTGTGGAACATCCAAGGAATATAAACCGTCAGGATTGGCAATAGTACCAACGGTGGTATTTTCAATATATACGTTGGCGAAAGGAACGGGCTGATTTTGCTCGTCTGTAATTTTACCGCTTATCACAGTTGCCTGCGAGAAAAACGGAAATAAAAGCAGTACGAAAAAATATTTTTTTGAAAGTAAATTCGACATCAACAATTTATAAAATCAATAAGCAAATATATATATTAAGTGAGGAAGTGATTAGGTGATGAAGAAAAATGCTTTGAAAAATTATTTTTTTGAAGAGGATTAATCGGATAAGTTTCGCAGCATGAAATTTCAACTACACATTATAACGGTTGTATTATAGGTCCAAGATCAATATCTGGAAAATCTATGACTAAATTTAAGTAAATCCGGCCAGCAATTGTCCAATCGCGAAAGTCTAAGTTAGGATTTTCAGCAATGGTTTTTTCGCAAGCCCATAAAAATTTGATACGTTGTAATGTGTAGTTGAATTTTTCTGCTTTCTAAAACAATGTTATAAAGCCTATCAACGAGTTTTGTGTCCATAATTTATATTAAAAAAGTTTGTTAAATTAAATTGTTCTACGAGACGGGTTATAAATTAAAACAACACACAAATTTACATATTCCTTTAACAATGAAAATAATAGTTGAAAAGAGCATTTGAAAAATTAATTTTTCAAAGCTCTAAAAAAATGCTTTCGTCAATATCCATCATACATTTAAAATGTTTTTTTGGACATTTTTCGTATCCGATTTTGGAACACGGTCGGCAGGATAAATTTTGAACTTCCACTATTTTCGAGCCATTCACAGGCATGTACGGACTCATTCCAAAAGCCGGAACGGTGTTTCCCCACACCGAAAAAATTCTTTTTCGGAAAGCTGCCGCGATGTGCATCAAACCCGTATCGTGCGTAATCACAGCATTTGCTTGTTGTATCAAGGAAGCAGATTGGGCAATCGAATATTTTCCACATGCGCTGAAAATTAATTTCTCATTCGATTTTTCAATGATAGCAGCTTTTTCTGCATCTTCTTTTCCGCCCAATAAAATAATAGGCTGATTTATTTTTTTACAAATGGAAATTATTTTTTCAATTGGTAATCGTTTGGTAAAATGTTTAGCCCCAATTACAAATGCAATAAAACCCTTTTGGTGAGAACCTGGTAGCGAGGATAGTGAAATTTTGTCTTCGTCGGCAATAAAATAATCCAAGCCTTTTCCATCGTTTTTTACACCTAATTTTTTAACCGTTTTTAAATAACGATCTACAATGTGAATGGGCGGTAAAAAATTAATTTTCAAATTCACTAATAGCCATTTTTGCAAATTCAGTTTATCGAACGAAAAAGATTTCTTTTTCAAATGCCTTTTTATCTCAAACGATCGTAAATTATGGTGTAAATCAATAATAAAATCGAAATTTTCTTTTTTTAATTCTTCAATAATTTCTGAACTATTTTTTTCAATACTATGAATTTTATGGATGTACGGATTGTTTTTCAACACGTCTCGAAAATTATTTTTCGTAAGAAAATGTATTTCCGCGTCTTTTAATTGTTGCTTTAAACAACGGATAACAGGCGTCGTAAGGACAATATCGCCAATGGAACTAAATCGTATAATGAGAATTTTTGGCAAATGCAGAATTTTTTTACAGAACAAAAATAGACTATTTTTTAATTTATTTTTCAAGCCCTTTCGCTTACATTTGCTAAATGATTTTTACCGATACGCACACGCATTTGTATGCAAAAGAATTTGATGTTGATCGAATTCTTTTAATTGAAAATGCTATTGGTAAAGGCGTCGAGCGTTTTTTTTTACCAAACATTGATCAAACTTCAATAGCCGGGTTATTGGATTTGAAAAAAAAATTTCCGGAACACTGTTTTCCGATGATGGGCTTGCATCCTTGTTCTGTCAAAGAAAATTACGAAGAAGAATTAGCCATTGCTGAAAATTATTTGTCCAAAGAAAAATTTGTTGCCATCGGCGAAATCGGAATTGATTTGTATTGGGATAAAACTTTTTTTTCGCAACAGCAAAAAGTATTTCGTACACAAATTGAATGGGCAAAAAAATACGATTTGCCGATTGTAATTCACTCCAGAAATTCATTTGAAGAAGTGTTCGAAATTTTATCAGAACTCAACGACAACAAGCTAAAAGGAATATTTCATTGTTTTTCAGGAACTTTAGTGCAAGCCGAAAAAATAATCGCACTCGGCGGTTTTAAACTGGGCATCGGCGGCGTACTTACCTTTAAAAATTCGGGCTTAGATAATGTGGTGAGAGAAATTGATTTGGAACATTTCGTACTCGAAACAGACGCTCCTTTTTTAGCTCCCGCGCCGCACAGAGGCAAGCGAAACGAACCTTCTTTTTTAGTTATTATTGCTGAAAAGTTGGCAACAATAAAAAATATTTCTGTGGAAAAAGTAGCGGAAATAACAACACTTAATTCAAAAAAAATATTCGGAATATGAAAAATAAATCAGCACACATTCTTTTAATTTATACCGGCGGAACCATTGGTATGATGGAAGATCATCGTAGTGGACATTTGAAACCATTCGATTTTAAACATCTCACAGATCAAATCCCAGAATTAAAAAAATTGGATGCCCAACTTTCTTCTGTGTCGTTTGAAAAACCGATTGATTCCTCCGATATGCAGCCAAAACATTGGGTTCAAATCGCAAAAATCATCGAAAAAAATTATTCTAAAGTAGATGGATTTGTCATTTTGCATGGCTCCGACACAATGGCATTTACAGCATCTGCTTTGAGTTTTATGTTGGAAAATTTATCGAAGCCGGTTATTCTCACTGGCTCGCAATTGCCTATTGGTACTATCCGCACCGACGGAAAAGAAAATTTAATTACTGCCATCGAACTCGCGGCAGCACAAAAAAATGGGAAGCCAATTATTTCCGAAGTGTGTATTTATTTTGAATACCAATTGTACCGAGGAAATCGGACACATAAATTTAATTCGGAAGATTTTGAAGCCTTTCGCTCACCCAATTATCCAGTGCTGGCAAATGCGGGTGTTCATATACATTATAACTTTTCAGCGATTATGAAATCCAGTGAAAAATCGCTCGTAGTGCATACTTCATTGGACAATAAAATTTTAATTCTGAAACTTTTTCCGGGTATTCCGATGGAAGTAGTGAAAAATAGTTTGAAATTGAAAAATATAAAAGCAATTATTCTCGAAACATTTGGTTCTGGAAATGCCTTCACTGAAAAAATATTTTTGAACGAACTAAGACATGCCATCGAATCTGGAAAAATTATTTTAAATATTTCGCAATGTGTTGCCGGAAGTGTCATTCAAGGAAAATACGAAACCAGCGCGCAATTAGCGAAAATAGGTGTTATCAGCGGAAACGATATGACGATAGAAGCCGCAATTACCAAACTAATGTTTTTGCTCGAAAAAAATAAATCTATACAAGAAGTAAAAAATAATTTGCAAATAAACTTGCGGGGAGAAATGACGGTTTAGAAAATTATTTTTTCAAAAAGTGATCGATTGCGCTAATCGAATTTTGTAAGCGATCTTTCCCAAAGCCTTTAATAATGGCATATTGAGCATTCATATTTTTTAACTCTTGCTCGTACCAACGAAAAAAAAAGTCTCTACGATGTGGATTTTCACGTAAAGGATCAGGCTCCCAAGGAATATCTGGATAGGTAAGCAAATAAAAATCGTACTTATTTTGTATCATATTTTTTGAAATCCAATCTGGACAAATTTTGTAAACAGCCTCACACCAAACCTTTGCGATAATTAATTCGGTGTCTGCAAAAATTATTTTTTTGGCGTTTGAAAAATTATTTTTTTCAAGTTGTAATTGGTGCTGCGCAATTTTCAAGATATCTTCCAAATTGTATGAATCCGCTTTGTTTTTCAAATACTCGCGTGCATATTCTGGCATCCAAATTGTTTTGTAATGTATTGCCAATTGCTCGGAAAGAGTTGATTTTCCAGTGCTTTCTGGACCTAATACGGCAATCCTTAGGATATCGTTCTGCTGTTTCAAGCTGTTTTCATTATTTTCTTCCATTCATACATTCCGTAAATTGCCAATAATGCAAGTATAAAATACAGCACAGCCGTCGGATACAAGTGCTTGTAATAATATATTCCGATGTAAATCGTATTTGTAAAAATCCAGATTATCCAGTTTTCAATTATTTTTTTCGCACTCATCCAAGTTGCAATAAGACTTAAAACAGTAGTAATTCCGTCTAAGTACGGGACATTCGTGTTGGTTTTTTTTAACAGCCAAATAGTAAATATAGCTCCTACAATAAAGGAGAGACAAAGTGTGAAAATTATTTTTTTATTTTTCTTTACAGAAGAAATTTTAAGCGAATTGTTTTTTATTCCACTAAAAACCCATTCGTACCAGCCGTAAAAACTAAGAATGATAAAAATAAAATTCAGTGTAGCATCACCATACAATTGAGAATGAAAAAATATGTACGTATAAACAGCGCTCGCAACAATTGAGAATAACCAATTCCAACTATTTGCTTTTGCAGCAAGCCAAATCCCAATAATAGTAATCAGCGTTGCAGAAATTTCCAACGCGTTATTGCTAATATAGGAAATCAGATTATTCAATTGGAATGCCTAATTCATAACATTTTTTAATTATGCTTTCAAATTCTGTCAATGGATTTTTTTTATTCCAAAGTCCGGAATAAATAGCGATTCCAGCAAAACCCAATTCCTTTGCCTTCGGCAAACAATGAATGTCTACGCCACCACGCGCAATTACTTTATGCGAAGTTTTTTCAATTGCTTTTTTCATGCTGTGTTCCGTAAAACCAGATTGATATTTTCCGATTAAACTATCAAAAACAGGGCTTAAAAAAACATATGAAAAACGTTTGTCTTCCTCGAAAATACTGATTAATTTAGAGTATGAAGTAGAAATAGTAAGCTTGGGATTTCTAAATCGAAGCCATTTCACAACTAAGCTTGTTTTTAGGTTTCTGTTGAGATGTGTTTTCGTAAGATGAATGCCTTTTAATTTGAATTTTCCGGCTAAACTGTGATGAGAATGAATCACAATTCGATTGTGAAAATTTGGTGAAATTTGCTGAATGTATTTCTTTAATTCTCGCGTGGAAAATTTTGGCTTTCGCAGATGAAACGTTTCGAGTCCAGCTTCAAAAAGTTTTCCAACAATTTCCATTTCATTTTCGAAATTAGTGGAGCTGGAAATAACAATTAGTTGCATAAATGAAATCCTATTAAAATGAATGAATACTTTTTGAAATCGTTTCAACAAGCGAAAAATCTTTTTCGAATGCGTTACCAATTACGACAATATCTGCGCCTGCATCGCAAGCAACAACAGCTTGTTCCGCCGTTTTTATTCCACCGCCAATTATTAAAGGCACAGAAATATTTTTTCGTACCGCTTTTATCATCGAAGCACTTATTGGATTTTTTGCACCACTTCCTGCGTCCATGTAAATCATTTTCAATCCCAACATTTCGCCTGCTAATGCAGTACACACCGCAATTTCATCTTTATCTGCCGGAATCGGTAACGACTGACTCATGTAAGCGGCGGCAGTTTGTTTTCCATTTTCAATCAACATATAACCTGTCGGAATAACTTCTATTTGGCTTGATTTTAAAAGCGGTGCCGCGATGACATGGTTTCCAATTAACAATTCCGGATTGCGTCCTGAAATCAAAGAAAGAAATAAAATTCCATCTGCCTTATTACTAATTTGCATCGTATTTCCCGGAAAAATAATAACAGGAATTGTGGTTTGTTTTTTTATTTTGAGAATTGTTTCTTCGATGTTTCCAGAAGTTAAAATACTTCCTCCTACCAATAATACATCTACTTGCGCTTTGTTCGCAGCATCAATAATTTCAAGAGAATGAAACTTATCAGGATCAATCAACAAGGCAAGTTGCTTTTTTTTCTTGCTTTTTTTTTCGCAGATATGTAGGTAATTATTTTGCATCAAAAATTTGAATCTAAAATAGATAAATTAATTTACTCCAATACATACGCCATCAGATAATTATTTATTTTTTCGTACACTAAAATATATTCGCGATTAAATTTTTCGTTACAAATGCACGCTTTTATTTTTCCTTTTTCGGGATTGTATTTAAAAGGCTGAATACTTAAATTCTCCGCAAAGACAAGATTTTTATCACCATACAATTTATACAAAGCTTCTTTGGCGCACCAATAAACCAACATCGGTTCAATAAAATTATTGAGTGGAAGTGCCGCTAATTCTGCATCGCTCATAAATTTTGAGGCGATGTTTTGTATTTTCGGATGAATTTCTTCGATGTCAATTCCCGTTTCGGATAAAGTATTTAAAGCCACAGCCACATAATCGCGCGAATGTGAAATGGAAATTTTATTTTTAGAATCTATGATAAAAGGTTTGTGAAATTCACTGTATTCAATTGCACAATTTTCATTTGTTAATTCATTGATTAAAACGCGTGCTGCCAGCCATTCTACTTTACGTTTATCATTCGTAAAACTTGAAAGAACATTCAAATCGTATTTATTTAAAAAGAGTGAAGAAGCAATACCGACAGGTGTTTCGGTGATATTCCAAATACCTATTTTTAAATTCTCAGAAATTTTTTTTATCAAAAAAAGAGGCATCGAAAAAATATTTTTTTCATTGTATATTTTTAGCAAAAAAATAAATAATGGCAATTCCAGCAATTAAACTGATAAGGATATTTAATAAGGCATAAAACACATCTCCGCTACGAAATAATTCTACCGTTTCAAAACTAAATGTAGAAAATGTACTGAATCCGCCACAAAAACCGGTAACAATAAAAAATTTCAGTAAAGGATTCATTGTTGTTTTATCTGCCAAAACAAAAACGGTAATCGCTAAAATAAAACAACTAAGAATGTTAGAACAAAAAGTAGAAACAGGGAAACTGGCTTTTATTCTACCAATCAAAGCAATTGAAATCCCATATCTGGCAAGACTTCCAAGTCCACCTCCAATAAAAACAGCAAGTATATTATTCATGTGATGGGAATATTTTTTTATCCGTGTAAAAATAAAGTTTCCAAATCAAAAAGCCAATAAAACTACCGAAAAGCGCGCCACATATTACATCCATTGGATAATGAACTCCCAAATAAACGCGACTGTACATGATAAGCAAAGCCCAAGCAAACATCAAATAAGACAAAAATTTATTTTTTTGACGGAACAAAATACTGATAAAAACAACGATGACAAAGGCATTGCTGGCATGATTGGAAATAAAACCATATTGTCCGCCAGCATGCCCATTTACAATGTGTACGATATTTTGAATGTTCAAATTGTGGCTCGGGCGATAACGTTTAAACACATTTTTGAAAAGTCGAACTACCAATTGATCGCTCAGCGTAACAGCAAGCACGATCATCGGTAAAATAAGAATTATTTTTTTTTTGAATTGTAATATGATGAGAATTAAGAGAAAAAGATAAAACGGAATCCAAAAAAACTTATTGGAAACCCAATACATAACGACGTCGAAAAAATTAGTGTGAGCCCCGTTAATAGCGAGAAAAAATTGAGTATCGATATTTTTTATTTTCTCTATCAACTCTTTTTATGACTTATTCATTTGTTCCCACAACACATCTTTTAGTTCCGTAATCCCTTGTTGTGCCTGAGAAGAAATATACACAATCGGCACATTTTTTTTATCTGGGAATTTTGACTTTGTTTCTTTTTTCAATTCTTTCATCAACTCTGCATCCAATAAATCGCATTTAGAAATCGCTAAAACTCTTTTCTTGTCGAGCAATTCCGGGTTGTATTGTTTTAATTCGTTCAATAAAATTTTATATTCCGCTACAATGTCCGGACTATCTGCCGGAACCATAAAAAGCAAAGAAGAGTTGCGCTCGATGTGTCTCAAAAAACGCATTCCGAGGCCCTTCCCGAGATGGGCATCTTCAATAATTCCAGGAATATCCGCCATTACAAAAGATTTTTCATCACGATACGAAACAATTCCTAGATTCGGAACCAGCGTGGTAAAAGGATAATTCGCAATCTCCGGTTTTGCCGCAGATACTACAGAAAGTAACGTTGATTTTCCTGCATTCGGAAAGCCCACCAATCCTACATCCGCCAATATTTTTAATTCAAAAATTTTCCATTCATCTCTACCAGGTCCACCAGGCTGTGCGAAACGCGGAGTTTGCATCGTAGACGTTTTAAAATAATCGTTTCCTTTGCCGCCACGACCGCCGGGAACAATGATAATTGTTTCACCGTCTTCCGTAATTTCAAATTCTACTTCGCCCGTCTCTGCGTTTCTGATAATCGTTCCGAGTGGCACTTCTAATATTTCATCTCTTCCTGTAGCACCCGTACAGAGCGCACTTCCGCCACTTCCGCCCGGTTCTGCAATTACGTGTTTTCGGTATTTTAGATGAATCAAAGTCCACAATTGTCTGTTGCCTTTTAAGATAATATGTCCGCCTCTGCCGCCATCTCCACCATCTGGACCACCTTTCGCCGTTAATTTACTGCGGTGCAAATGCATCGAACCTGCGCCTCCTTTGCCCGAGCGGCAACATATTTTCACATAATCAACAAAGTTCGAATCTGACATTTTTATGTATTTTATTTATTATTTTTCTCAATTGCGACACTCAATTTTCCGAAAATTTCATCAATCGTTCCAATTCCATCAACGACGAAAAATTTATTTTGCTTCGAGTAAAAATCCTTTACAGGAGCTGTTTCTCGATTGTAAACATCAATTCTATTTTGAATAATTTCCGGATTTTGATCGTCTGCTCTACCAGAATCTTTTCCGCGCAACAACAATCTTTTTTTCAATTCCAATTCGTTTACTTCCAGCGCCAACATTAAGGTTATGGATGATTTATTTTCTGCTAACAATTTATCCAATGCTTCTGCTTGAGCCGTAGTTCGAGGAAAACCATCAAAAATAAATCCGTTTGCATTTTTATTTTTAGCCAATTGCAAACCAATCATTCCAATTACGACTTCGTCGGGTACCAATTCTCCTTTTTCGATAAACGCTTGCGCCTTTTGTCCGAGCGGAGTTCCGGCTTTTCGTTCGGCGCGTAAAATATCTCCCGTAGATAAATGTACGAGTTGAAATTTTTCAATTAATTTTTCGGATTGCGTTCCCTTGCCCGCTCCCGGAGGTCCAAATAATACAATGTTCAACATGCTCAGATTTCTTTTTAAATGCTAAGAATCTTCAAAGATAAAATTTTTTTATCGGGATAAATTGGAAGGTGTTTTTAGCGCCTTGAAAAATTATTTTTTTGAAGCACAAAAACAACTCTCGAAAAATTATTTTTCGAACAAGGCTTTTAGCTCAGTAGCTTCGTGTGGCTTCATTTTTCCACCAAATATCAAACTCAATTGTCGTCTGCGTAAAGCACCTGCAAAACGCTCTTTTTCCAAATCCGTTTCAGGTATCAATTCCGGCACAGAAATCGGATTTCCCATTTGATCCACCGCCACAAATGTATAAATGGCTTCGTTGCATTTTGTTTTGATTCCGGTTACGTGATTTTCCACCCACACATCAATAAAGACTTCCATCGCAGTAGTAAAAGCGCGCGAAACTTTTGCTTCGAGTGTTACAATATCCGCCAATTTTATCGGATGACTAAATGTTACATTATTCACCGAAGCCGTTACCACTACTCGTCTGCAAAGGCGATGCGCCGCAATGGCAGCCGTAATGTCCATCCAATGCAATAAGCGTCCACCCATTAAATTTCCGAGCGTATTGGTATCATTCGGAAGAACAATTTGAGTAGAAACAGCAATCGTTTCTTGGGCAGTTTTTGATTTCATAAGTATCTAATTAGTTTTTTAATTTTCGTTGCAAAGGTATTGTAAAATCAGCTGAAATAAGATAAGATTTTACGGCTTCAAAAAAATAATTTCTAATTATTACGATTTGTACAAAAAAAATAATTTGCAAACTACCAACACACACATCGAAAAATATTCGCGCAAAAATCTCACAATAAATTTATGCGAACTAATGGATGAAGTAATTGCTTTGAAAAAATAATTTTTCGAAGGTCTTTTTCAATTCTCCATTGTCAATTATTTGTTGGGTGCAAATAGAAACACTACCCACTACCGTTTGGATACTTTAGATTTGTCGCTAAAAGCTTCAATTTTTCTTGTACTTCTTTTACTTTTTCCCAATCCCATACGTTACTAATGCATTTAATTTCAAATAAATATTTTCTATTTTTAAAAAAAACAAGTGTTAAAGTCAACGCTCCGCGCCCATAAGTATTTTGTCCAAAATAAAAACCCAATTCCTTAAAAGAAATATCTGTTTGTTCCTTTTTTAAAAAATATTTTAAGTATTCAATGTGTATGCTTTTTTCATCCTCATTAAAAATTATTTTGAGAACATTTCTATTTCTTTTTTTTAATACATTTAATCCGATAAGTAATATAATCAAAGTGTTAAAAATCCACCAAATTTCATTTTTTTTTGTTCCAAAATCACTTACAATTAGACAAATTAGGTTGAATAGTAATATCTTAAAAAAAGTATTTACTATTCCTTTTTTTATAATTTGAGCTTGAGATAATTCACTTTTAAATATTTCCATCAATTTGTAGATATGCTTAATTCTTCGCTGTCGGAGAATGATTTAATGTTGTTAAGAAAAATAAAATGCTCATTGTAAAAGTCAATCATAAAGGAAGGCGTTCCTTTATGATCCTTTCGATAGTCCTTGTAAATATGTCCTATTGAAGTTGTTGTCATTTTTGTTTTAATATAACTTGAATTGCCTGTTATTATTAGCGCTTTTTTTTCAAAAAAATGGCACTAAAAAACAAATAAATTCCAGCCAATATTGTTGATATTCCAGCGGCAACATCTCCCATAAAAGATGTTCCTGTTTTCCAACAAAAAAGAACGCTTAACCCATATATACCTGCTATAATGCAGATTACGGAATCGTATTTTATCAGTTTGTCTTTTAGCTTATCCATATTGTAATTATTTCAATAAAAATCTAAAATTAAAAAGGAGTCTTCAAAAAAATAATTTTTCAAAACCAAAATTACGTTTTCTGTTTTTTCCTTTTCGCTGCGGGAAACAAAACATTGTTCAGAATCAAGCGGTATCCGGGTGAGTTAGGATGTAAATTCAAATCTGTTGGAGGGTCGCCAACGCGGTGTTGATAAGCTTCCGGATCATGCCCGCTATAAAAAGTCCAAGTGCCTTTTCCGTAATCTCCGTGTATGTAACGCGCTTCGTTAGCAGCTTTATTTTCGCCCATTATCAACACTTCCGGCTTGATATACGCTTCGTTGAAACCAGCCGTTTGTCCCCAAAAGCCTTTAATTAATTTCATATAATTTTGGCACAACATGGTGGGAACAGGATCCCATTTGGCGGAATAATCGAACAACGTAAAAAAATCATTTGCTTCGGTAATGTGATATTGCGAACTGCGAATAGAATAAGTATCAATGTTTGATTTTTCGTAATCGCCTAAATTCATATCCAAAGTAAATCCTGTAAAGGCAAAGGTTTTAGAGTAATCTAATTTTTTATTTGCATCTGGATCAGCAGGATCGCCGTCAAAAACGCTTTGACAAATATCCACGCCATCAGCAGCTAAAGCAATGTCGTACGAATCTGGCGCAGAACACATCGCAAATAAAAATCCACCGCCAGCCGTAAAATCACGAATTTTTTTAACCACTGCTAATTTTAATTCCGATACTTTTTTAAATCCTAATTTATGAGCCTCTGCTTCGGAAGAACGTACTTCTTCCTGATACCAAGGCGCATTACTATAAGCAGCAAAAAACTTTCCGTATTGTCCAGTAAAATCTTCGTGATGCAAATGCAACCAATCGTATTGCGGCAACTTGTCTGCCAACACATCATCATCATACACAACATCGTACGGAATTTCAGCATACGTAAGCACGAGCGTAACAGCATCATCCCAAGGCAATTTTGTTTTGGGCGAATAGACCGCAATTTTCGGAGCTTTATCTAATTTAACAGCATCCATATTTACTTGCGGATCGGCAATTTGTTGAAGAATTGCAGTGGCTTGCACATCCGCAATTACTTCGTAAGAAACGCCGCGAATGTTGCATTCGTTTTCTGAAATTTTATTATCCGGAAATAAAAAACTGCCACCGCGGTAATTTAACAACCACTGTACTTCCACTTTATTTTCTAATTCCCAATAGGCAATTCCGTAGGATTTAAGTTGATTCTTTTGCGTATCATCCATCGGAATTAAAATGAAACTTGCCTTACAAACAATTGTTGCAGCGAGAAAAATCAATATAAAAAAATATTTTTTCAAACGAATTTATTGAATTTATTTCTTAGAAATTATTTTTTTAAAAAGGAGATTCTTCGATGTCATTCATTTTCGAACCGCGAATGATATTGTTTGTTGGATCAAAATCGTTGGAAGGTTCCAAAGGCGCGTAATTGCCTTCAGACGGCGCATCCACAAATTTCGCCAAGCGATCAATAAAACGCAATTTCACATCCTTCAAGGCTCCATTACGATGTTTCGCAATGATAATTTGCGCTTCGCCTTGTACCGCATCTGGATGTTCGCCTTCCATTCCGTAATAATCTGGGCGATAAATAAACATCACCATATCGGCATCTTGCTCAATCGCTCCCGATTCACGTAAATCGGAAAGTTGCGGACGCTTAGAACCACCGCGCGTTTCCACCGCCCTGCTTAATTGAGAAAGTGCAATTACTGGAATTTCTAATTCCTTCGCTAAACTTTTTAAGGAACGCGAAATGGTACTAATTTCTTGTTCGCGATTTCCGCGATTGTTGTCGCTTCCAGCCGTCATCAATTGCAAATAATCGATTACGATCATTTCTATTTTATGATTTTCTTTCAATCGTCGTGCTTTGGCACGCAATTCGAAAACCGAAATAGCCGGTGTATCATCAATGTAAATAGGCGCTTCCGCGAGATGTGTTATTTTTGCATGCAGTTGTTGATATTCGTGTGGCTCCAATTGTCCTTTGCGTAATTTATCTGCCGATAATTCCGTTTCGCTCGCAATAAGCCTATTTACGAGCTGTATCGACGACATCTCTAAAGAAAAAATAGCTACTGGCTTTTGAAAATCAATCGCTGCGTTGCGCGCGATGGAAAGTACAAAAGCTGTTTTACCCATACCAGGGCGTGCTGCTAGAATTAACAAATCAGATTTTTGCCAGCCAGAAGTAACTCTGTCGAGTTCTGTAAAACCTGTAGGAACGCCTGTTACACCTGTTTTTAAATTTTTTGCGGTATCAATTTGAATGAGCGCTTTGTTGATAAGCGTGCTCATTTTATCGTAATTTTTACGGATGTTTCCTTCCACAATCGAAAAAAGATTTTTTTCGGCAGTGTCTAATAAATCAAACACATCGGTGCTGTCTTCGTACGCATCTTTAATGGTATCCGTGGAAACACGAATCAATTCGCGCTGAATGTATTTTTGTGCAATAATCCGCGCATGAAACTCTGCATTAGCAGCCGATGCCACGCGATTGGTGAGTTGTGTAATGTAATACGCGCCACCTACTATATCGAGTTCGCCCGTTTTTTTTAATTGATTGGTTACCGTTAAAATATCCACTGGCTCGGAGCGCATAAATAATTGTTGGATGGCAGAAAAAATACGTTCGTGCGCTTCTTTGTAAAAACTTTTTGGTTGCAACACATCAATTATATTGGTGAGTGCGTCTTTTTCGAGCATTAATGCGCCCAACACTGCTTCTTCCAATTCAACAGCTTGTGGTGGAAGTTTCCCTGTTTCTGAAAAATTATTGTAAGATTTAGAAGGTGTGAATTTGCGTTTTTGTTCTGTTTTTAGTTTGTCGTTAGTTTCGTTCATGCTGTTTTTATGTAATAGTTCCGTCTTTTCAGCGTTGTGCCTGCAAATAAACCAAAACTGATTTTAAAAAATTTCTTACTCAAAAATACGAAAAAAGAAAGAACTCTTTTTTTTTCTTTTTAACAATCGCCCGACACGTTTTAAACAAATTATTTTCTCTGAAGATGAATAAAATAGGTCTATTCGGGAGTAAATAGAACTATAAATGTTTACATATTTATTTTTTTTCGTCGTAATTTACCATCCAAATAATACCAAATGGATCGATTAACATTCCGAAATACGCACCCCAAAAAGTAGTAGCAATCGGCATAGTTATTTTTCCGCCTTTTGCAAGTTGGTTAAAAATTTTATCTGCTTCTTCTTTCGTATCAGTATCTACGGAAAGTGACAAGTTCTGACCAATGGTAATGGCGCCATGTATGGGAAGTGCATCGCTGCCCATCAAAATAGTTTCTTTACTAATTGGAAGCGAAACGTGCATTATTTTATTTAAGTCACTTTCTGGAAGTTCTTGTCCTTTAATAGGAGAAAATTCTCCGAAACGACTAAAATCTTTGAATTTTCCGCCAAAAACAGAAAGATAAAAAATAAATGCTTGTTCGCAATTGCCGTTAAACGTGAGGTAAGGATTGATTCGTGCCATTATGTTTTTAGATTTTAGTTTGGACGCATAAAAATAGTTCTTTTTAGAATCATAATTTCTGCTTCTTTGAAAAAATAATTTTTCAGGCACGTTTTTCTACTTCAAAAAAGCACGTTCAAAAAAATAATTTTTCGAGCAGTAAAAAAAGGGATTTTAATTCACACAAAAATTCCTTAAAAAAACTCTATTAATTATTTGCAAGTATCCCTCTTTTTAGGTAATTTTGTACTCTCTTTAGATTTAATCTAAATAAGAATTGCGAGTATAAATTTGAAAATCAATATGTTATGATAACAGTTTCAGAAAATGCTAAACAACACGCCCTGAGCTTGATACAACAAGAAAAACATCCTTTGGATAGTTTTATCCGCGTTGGGGTAGAAGGTGGCGGTTGCTCTGGTTTATCGTATAAATTAGAATTTGATAACCAGATGAAAGAGGGCGATCAAGTGTTTGAAGACAAAGGTATTAAAGTAGTAGTGGATAAAAAAAGTTTTTTGTACCTCATCGGAACAGAACTGGATTATTCCGGCGGATTGAACGGAAAAGGATTCGTATTTATTAATCCAAATGCAAGCAGAACATGCGGTTGTGGAGAAAGTTTTTCAGTATAAAAGAAAATGGCAAACGAGATATTAGCGGAGAAAATTAACGAAGAATACAAGTACGGTTTCGTTACCGATATTGAAGCAGACAATGCGCCAAAAGGCTTAAATGAAGATATTATTCGTTTTATTTCGGCTAAAAAAAACGAACCAGAATGGATGTTGGAATATCGTTTAAAAGCCTTGCGCCACTGGTTTACATTGGAAGAACCTAACTGGGCACACGTTTCCTACATCAAACCCAATTTTCAAAACATTATTTATTATTCGGCTCCAAAACCTAAAAAAACACTTGGTAGTTTGGATGAAGTAGATCCGGAATTACTAAAAACATTTGAAAAATTAGGTATTTCTATAGAAGAACAAAAACGTTTAAGTGGCGTTGAATCACGCATTGCGGTTGATATTGTGATGGACAGCGTTTCGGTGAAAACTACTTTTAAAGAAACCTTGGCAGAGAAAGGAATTATTTTTTGTTCGTTCAGCGAAGCTGTGCAAGAACATCCCGAAATGGTGAAAAAATATATGGGCACCGTTGTTCCTTATACCGATAATTTTTATGCGGCTTTAAATTCTGCCGTTTTCACGGATGGTTCTTTTTGCTACATCCCGAAAGGCGTTCGTTGTCCGATGGAATTATCCACTTATTTTAGGATTAATACAGCCGGAACTGGACAATTTGAGCGTACTTTACTCATCGCCGACGAAGACGCTTATGTAAGTTATTTGGAAGGCTGTACCGCTCCAAGCCGCGATGAGAATCAATTACACGCTGCAGTGGTAGAATTAATTGCGCATAAAAATGGTGAGATAAAATATTCAACTGTTCAGAATTGGTATCCAGGCGACAAAAACGGGAAAGGTGGCGTTTTTAATTTCGTTACCAAACGCGGAATTTGTTTGGGCGATAACGCAAAAATTTCTTGGACACAAGTAGAAACCGGTTCTGCCATTACGTGGAAATATCCTTCCGTGATTTTGAAAGGAAACAATTCTGTCGGAGAATTTTATTCTGTTGCGGTTACCAATAATTATCAGCAAGCGGATACTGGAACAAAAATGACACATATCGGAAAAAATACACGCTCCACAATTATCTCGAAAGGAATTTCAGCAGGCTTTAGCAACAACAGTTACAGAGGTTTGGTAAAAATTTCGAAAGGCGCAAAAAATGCACGTAATTTTTCGCAATGTGATAGTTTATTAATGGGCGATAAATGTGGCGCGCATACATTTCCGTACATCGAAATAAAAGACAAAACAGCGATTGTAGAACACGAAGCAACCACTTCTAAAATTGGCGAAGATCAATTATTTTATTGCAATCAACGCGGCATTCCGACAGAAAAAGCAATCGGATTAATAGTAAATGGTTATTGCAAAGAAGTATTAAATAAACTGCCAATGGAATTTGCCGTTGAAGCACAAAAATTATTAGCAGTTAGTTTAGAAGGAAGTGTGGGTTAATTCTTTGTTACAAGTTGAAAGGTTAAAAAGCTTTAAAGTTGTATGGCAAAAGTGGAGAAAATAGAAGAGTTAGTCGTTTGGCAATTAGCGATTCTATTGACAAATTCCATTTATGCAATAACAAATAATAATTTTTTTAGTAAAGATTTTGCGTTAAGAGATCAAATAAGGAAATCGGCAATTTCGGTGCCTTCTAATATCGCGGAAGGATTTGAACGAAACAGTACGAATCAATTTAAATATTTTTTAGTAATTGCGAAAGGTTCGGCAGGAGAATTGAGAACACAATTATTAATTTCAAAAAATCAGAATTACATAACAGAATCAGAATTTAAAAAAATAAACAATGAGGCTTTAGATGTGAGTAAAAAGTTAGGTTCTTTTATAACTTATTTGAAAGAATTTAAAATGAAACAAAATATTACAACTTCTAAACCTTAAAACATTATAACTTAAAATATGTTATCCATAAAAAATTTACACGCAAGTATTGACGGAAAAGAAATTCTCAAAGGATTTAATCTGGAGATAAAGAAAGGTGAAATACACGCTATTATGGGACCAAATGGTTCTGGCAAAAGCACCTTGGCAAATGTGTTAGCGGGTAGACCAGAATATGAAATTACTGCTGGAGAAATTTTTTTTAACGACAAAAATATTTTAGACCTTGCTCCTGAAGAACGCGCTGCAGAAGGATTATTTCTCGCATTTCAATATCCAGTAGAAATTCCGGGTGTGAGCAATATTAATTTTTTGAAAACAGCTATTACTGAAATTCGTGCTTACAAAGGGTTACCGCCTATCGAAGCAAAAGATTTTTTGAAAATGGTGAAAGAGAAACAAGCCTTGGTGGAGTTGCAAGGCGGATTGGCGAATCGTTCGGTAAACGAAGGTTTCAGTGGAGGAGAAAAAAAACGCAACGAAATTTTTCAAATGGCAATGTTGAATCCAAAACTTTCTATTTTGGATGAAACCGACAGTGGACTTGATATTGACGCTTTGCGGATTGTGGCAAATGGCGTAAATATGTTGAAGACAAAAGAAAATGCAACCGTTGTTATCACGCATTATCAAAGGCTTTTAGATTATATTATTCCAGATTTCGTTCACGTTTTGTATCAAGGGAAAATTGTGAAATCTGGAACCAAAGAATTAGCGTTGGAATTAGAAGCAAAAGGATACGATTGGATAAAAAAAGAAGCCGAATTAATGGCATAATATGACGGAAGAATTCGATATATCAAGTTTTTTTAAGATGGACAGAACCATTGTAAAAAATGTTTCCTCTGCGGAAGAAGCGGAAATGGAAAGTATTTTTTGGATAGAACGCTCTGTGGAAGAACGCTATTACGCCATAGAATTTTTACGTGCGCAGTGGATAGAAATGAACCAACTTTCTCCTAAAATGGATAGAACTTATTTCGAATACAGATGAATATCAACAAAGATTTTTGGGATTTTATTAAGTTGTTAAATCATCATAATGTTGCGTATATGGTTGTTGGAGGATATGCAGTTGGTCTTCACGGACACCCAAGATATACGGGAGATTTAGATATTTGGATACAAAAAACGGATGAAAATGCCGACCGTTTATTAAAAGTAGTGAGCGATTTTGGAGGACCTCTTGCGCAAATAAATAAAGAACAATTATTACAAAATGCAACCAAACAAAATCCTTCGCCAGGTATTAGTTTTGGAAGAGAACCGGTAAGGATTGAAGTACTAACTTCTATTGACGGAGTTGAGTTTTCAGATTGTACTAAACGAGCATTGACAAAAGAAATTCAAGGTATTTCACTTCGTTATATTCATTACGAAGATCTCAAAAAAAATAAATTAAGCACAGGCAGAACACAAGATAAAGCGGATATAGAAGCACTTGAAAAAAAATTTAAGCACAGTAATAAGAATTAAAATGTCGATGACCGCAAGCATAGAAAAAATAGATACTGCCGCAATTTTTGCCACAGAATATGAGCGTCAAAAAAATAATTTTTCGGGCAGTATTTTTTTGAAAAATAGTCGCGCGAAAGCGATGGAAAGTTTCTTGAAACAAGGATTTCCAAATAGAAAAAATGAAGAATATAAATATTCTTCTCCTGAAAAATTATTTTTCAAAGAGGAATTTGCATACCAAAATTCATTGGCAAAAATTTCTCAAAAGGAAATAGAAAAACAACTTATTCCGCATTTGAATACGGATGTTGTTGTGCTTGTAAACGGAATTTTTTCGAAAGAAAATTCGATGTTAGAAAACCTTCCGAAAACGATTATTGTATGTGATTTTTTAGAAGCTTCGAAACAACATACTGCTATTTTTGAAAAACATTTTTCAAATTATGCAGACATTAATTCCGACGCATTTGTCGCGCTAAACACCGCTTTTACGGACAATGGGCTTTTTATTTATGTTCCAGAAAATATCATTTTAGAAAAACCGTTGCACATTTTAAATCTTGTAACGGCAAAACAGTCGACTTTTTTTAATCAGCGAAATTTATTTTTGATTGGAAAAAAATCTGAACTGAAAATCATTGAAACGATTGATACTTTTGACCTTCCTGTAAAAATAATTACGAATACAGTTACTGAAATTTCGATTGCGGAAAATGCAAAAATGCATTATTATACGCTTCAAAAAGAATGTGAAAACGGAAATCGGATTCATGCTACAAATGTTTCACAACAAGCTAATTCGCATTTCGACACCAATACTTTTACTTTAGGTGGATCATGGATTCGCAATAATTTAAACATCGCGCTAAACGCGGAACATTGCGAAACGCACCTCAACGGCTTGTTTATCACGAAAGGAAATCAGCACGTGGATAACCATACTTTGGTGGATCATTGTGCGCCGAATTGTGAAAGTCGGCAGTTGTACAAAGGCATTTTAAATGAGAAATCAACGGGTGTTTTTAACGGAAAAATTATGGTTCGAAAAGATGCGCAAAAAACAAATGCGTATCAAAGCAGTAAAAATATTTTATTAAGTGATGACGCGACTATTAATGCAAAACCGCAATTGGAAATTTATGCAGATGATGTAAAATGTTCGCACGGAACATCCACTGGAAGAATAGACGAAGATGCTTTATTTTACTTGCGTTCGCGCGGATTAAGTGAAGCATCTGGAAAAAAATTATTGATGTATGCTTTTGCCGTGGATGTGGTAAACACCCTGAAAATAGAGGCGTTGAAAGTGTATATAGAAAAGTTGATTGAGAAAAGATTACAAGATGACAACACTAAAACCAATTAATTTGGTGACAGTTGATACTGCCATTGATCTACAAAAAATTCGTTCGGATTTTCCTATTTTATCGCGTAAAGTAAACGGGAAACCTTTGATTTATTTCGATAACGGAGCTACAGCACAAAAACCAAAATCGGTTATTGATGCGATTTCTAACTATTATTCAAATGAAAATGCAAACATTCATCGCGGCGTACATGCCTTGAGCAGAGAGATTACCGAAGCTTACGAAGCAGCACGAATCACTGTTCAAAAACATCTCAACGCGAAATTTTCTCATGAAATTATTTTCACTAAAGGAACTACTGAATCGATAAATTTGGTTGCGACCTGTTTCGCGAAAAAAAATATTTTTCAAGGCGATGAAATTATTATCAGCGCGATGGAACATCACAGCAATATCCTGCCGTGGCAACAAATCTGCGAAGAAAAAGGCGCAGTTTTAAAAGTCATTCCGATTAATGAAACTGGAGAATTAGTATTAGATGAATACAAAAAAATATTTTCATCTAAAACAAAAATTGTAGCGATAACGCACATTTCCAATACGCTCGGAACGATTAATCCGATAAAGGAAATGATTGCTTTGGCGCACGAAAAAAATATTCCAGTATTGGTAGATGGCGCGCAGGCTGTGCCTCACACAAAAATAGATGTGCAAGATTTGGATGCTGATTTTTATTGTTTCAGCGGACATAAAGTTTTTGGTCCAACAGGAATAGGCGTTTTGTACGGAAAAGAAAAATTTCTAAATGCATTTCCGCCTTATCAAACTGGTGGCGGAACGATAAAAACGGTTACGTTCGAAAAAACAATTTACGAAGATTTGCCTTTGAAATTTGAAGCTGGAACGCCACACATTGCAGGCGTTATCGGCTTAGCAGAGGCACTTCATTACATCCAAAAAATCGGTCTCGAAAAAATATTTTTTCAAGAGCAAAAATTATTGCATTATGCCACCGAAAAATTAAGTCGCATAAAAGATTTACGCATCATTGGTACAGCAAAAGAAAAAGCAGGCGTTCTCTCTTTCTTTATTGAGGGCACGCATCCTTTTGATATAGGCACCATTTTAGATCAGCTCGGGATTGCTGTGCGCACTGGTCATCATTGCACACAACCGCTGATGCTGTTTTATAAAATTCCGGGAACGATACGTGCTACTTTTGCTTTTTACAATACGACAGAAGAAGTGGATGAATTTGTGAAAGGTCTTGAGCGCGCAATTAAAATGTTAAAGTAAAAACATGAAAAAAATAATTTTTTGCGGAATCTTTTTCTTGTCGTATGCATTAAAAATAAATGCACAAACAAGTAAAATTATTGTTGATATACGAGATACTTCCGAAATCCATTTTTTAGATTCTGTGGAAACAAAATTAATGAATATAGTTGCCGAAATGAGCATTCTGAATAAAAATTACAAAGAAAAAAAACAAAATAAAAATGCCGTTTATCTTCCTCTTTATGTTGATAAATATACAAGTTGTTTTTTTGATATTCCATATACATTATACCAAGTGCGAGAAAATGATTTTAATAAAATACGAAAATTTAAAACCAATCAATACCAAATTGAAATTCAATGGGATTCAACCCTTACTAATGCGAAAATACTTGGCTTCTCGAGACTCTATTATTACAACGAGAATAATTATAGATATAATACTATTACGACTATTAAAGAACCTTTATTCGCAGTTCCATTAAATGATTACGATAAATTTCTTAGTCCTTCTGAAACAAAACGATTATCCTCGATTATCGAAGATATTTTTATTAATTATATTAACGACTATGATGATGATTCGCTGACCGAGAAAAATATTTCAATCAGAAGTATCAGTTTTAAAAATGCTGATTCATTAACTATTATGCCATTAACTTATTGGGTTTCCCAATTATCAAATTTTGTTTCTGGAGGAAATGTGGAAGCATTTACTGATGCAGATTGCAAAAAAGAGGTAACGAGAGATGAACTGGGAAATATTTGTAAAGATACTCTCAAAACTTCTCAAGGAGCAAATGATATATTACCTGAAACCCATTTATATTCTAATCTTATGATAAAAGAAAAATGGATTTTTAGTATTCCCAAAAATGACTCGAATTATGTTCCTGCTGCAATAACTATTTCAAAAAAAATTAATGCTATTGGAATAAACTTTAATTGTTATGATTCAGAAGGATTGCTCAATTCTGATAATATATTTTGGATTCCATACTCAGAAATTAAAAACTCTAAAGCATTAAATACCGGAAAAATGGCTTTATATCAAACATTTATTGATGATGATTTATTTAAAAAATTAAACTTAAAATATCCTATGCAAAATTTTTATATTGATGAACATAACTGAAACCGAACAAGAAATTATTGAAGAGTTCGAATTGTTTGACGATTGGATGGGAAAATACGAACACATCATCGAATTAGGAAAATCGTTGCCAATGATAAAAGCCGAATTTAAAACGGATGATCGTTTGATAAAAGGTTGTCAGAGCAAGGTTTGGTTGCATTCCGAATTGTTGGACGAAAAAATTATTTTTTCAGCCGACAGTGATGCGATTATTACGAAGGGATTGGTAGCATTGATTATTCGAGTGTTATCGCATCATACGCCTCAAGAAATATTAGATGCAAAAATGGAGTTTATAAATAAAATTGGATTACAACAACATCTGTCTCCTACGCGCAGCAACGGTTTGCTAAGCATGATAAAGCAAATGAAATTAGATGCGATTGCATATAAAAGTAAATTATCAAGTCAATAGAAATAAAATAAATACAAATGCCCGCAGTAATTATTTCCGAAAATACCGAGTTGTCGCAAAAGATAATTGACATGCTCAAAACGTGTTATGATCCTGAAATTCCTGTAGATATATGGGAATTGGGATTGATTTACGAGATAAAAGTAAGTGTTGAAAACGATGTGAATTTAAAAATGACACTCACTTCGCCTTCCTGTCCTGTTGCGGAAACCTTGCCGCCAGATGTTCAAATTAAACTCGGAGAAGTAGAAGGAGTGAGGCTTGCGAAAGTAGAGCTTACTTTTGAACCACCTTGGGAAAAAGAAATGATGAGTGAAGTAGCACAATTGGAATTGGGATTTATGTAAACGAAATGGAACCAATCGTAAACAAAGTTTCACAAAGTGGATTGATGGAAATTAATCTGGGAGACCTTTATCAAAAGGGTGACCGTGTTGTTTTCGATATAAAAGAACATTTGTTTCAAGGATTGATTTTACGCGAAAAAGAGTTTCGGGAATTTGTGAAAAATGAAAATTGGGAACAGTACAAAAATAAATTTGTAGCTATTATTTGTTCCTCCGATGCGATTGTTCCAACTTGGGCGTATATGTTGTTAACAGTGGTTTTAGAGCCTTTCGCCAAAAAAATATTTTTCGGAACAATGGAAAATTTAGAAATAAATTTATTTCAAGAAAGTCTTTCTAAGTTAGATGTACAGTCGTTTGCAGATCAACGCGTAGTGATAAAAGGTTGTAGTAAAATTTCGGTTCCTGTTTCTGCTTACGTAGAATTGACAAGACTTTTACGACCACTTGCAAAAAGTATTATGTATGGCGAACCTTGCTCAACTGTGCCTTTGTACAAAAAGAAAAGCTGATTTTTTTTGTTTTTTATTTTTGTCCGCTCGAAAAAATATTTTTTCGAAGACTCATTTTACACTTTAATTCCAATCAGTAAAATATCATCCACTTGCTCTAAATTGCCTTTCCAGTTGACAAGCGTTTCTGCTATTATTTTTTGTTGCTCGTTCATCGGTTTTGAAAAGTTAGCGAGTACTAATTCTTTTAGTTGTTTGTACTTAAATTTCTTTCCTTTCGATCCACCAAACTGATCGGCGTAACCATCTGTAAACGTATAAACAACATCGCCTTTTTGCAAACTTATTTCGTGTGCCGTAAACGGAATTTGATCTTGATCGTGTTTCCCAATAGGAAATTTATCCGGTTTTATTTCTTCCAAAAAAGGCATTTCATTTGTAGTATTTCGAACAATCCAAACTGGATTATTGGCGGCTGCCAATTTTAATTTTTTATTCTTGAAATCGAACGCGCATAAAACCATGTCCATTCCATCTTTCGCTTCCTCTTGTGTATCTTCAGGATTAAGTGCGTGGATAATATTTTGACGCAATTCATCCATTATTTTATTCGGCTCTAAAATATTTTTTTCAACCACAATTTCATTTAGAAAATTGATGCCAAGCATGCTCATAAATGCTCCAGGAACACCGTGTCCAGTACAATCTGCGGTAGCAATTAAAAAAGTATTCTGTATGTTTAATGCCCAATAAAAATCGCCACTCACAATGTCTTTTGGTTGGTATAAAATAAAATAATCGGGCAATTGTTTTTTTAAATATTGCTCAGAAATAAGCAAGGCGCGTTGTATTCGTCGAGCGTAATAAATGCTATCGGTAATATCTTTGTTTTTTTCTTCTACTATTGTTTTTTGATGTTCCACTTCTATCTTTTGTGCGGTAATTATTTCATTCGCTTTTTGTTTTTCACGGTAACTTCTAAAAATAAAAAATGCCAAAACAATCATTAATATAAATCCGACAATAAATGCATTTCGCTCCGCTTTTTGTTTTTGTATTTCTACTGCCGTTAAATCCTTGTTTTTATTAAGTAATTGAATTTCTTTGTCTTTTTTTTCACTCTGATATTTGGTGCTCATTTCGGCAATTTGCTTTTGATTTTTGTCATTTAGAATGGTATCTTTTAAATTCGTATATTTTTCATGAAATTCATACGCTGCTTTAAAATTACCTGCTCCGTAATTGGCTTCGGAAAGTAGTTTGTAGGTATCTTTCAAAATATTTTTTTCTCCGATAGAATCTGCCATTACTTTTGCATTTTCAAGAACAGTTATCGCTGCTGCAAAATGTTTTTGTTGAATGTATAGATTTCCAAAATTCTCGTACGATTGTGCGATACCTTCTTTGTCGCCAATTTCTTTTCGAATAGACAAAGCGAACGAATAATTTTTCAACGCGTCTCCATAATTTTTTTCGTCTGCATACAAAGTTCCGAGTATGCTGTACAACGTTGCGATTCCATTTTTACTGCCAATTTCTTGCAGCATTTGCAAGCTGAGTAAATCATTTTTAATCGCTTCTGAATAATTGTGTTGTTTGGTATACGCACTTCCAATACATCCGTAACAATCGGCAGTTCCTTCTTTGTCATCCAC